>NZ_CP192269.1:0-41992 GCF_051903945.1 Weissella paramesenteroides
ATGCATCACGAAATTAGAACTTATTTACGGAGACTCGCTATGGAACATATTAAGCCGAATTATGCAGAACTTGGACGAGCATTTAACGTCGACCCAAGAACAATTAAAAAAGCCTTTTTAGAAATGCAAAATGATAACTCGGATTCTGGTAAACCAAAAAATAAGCCTTTTGTTTTAGATCCATATAAGGAGCTACTAGAACAGAAATTTAATCACGGTGTTAACGCTCATGCAGCCTATCATTTTATTAGGCATAAGGGATATACAGGCAGTTATACGACGGTAAAAAGATATGCACGTCAATTTAAAAGTTTCAAGATTAAAAAGGCAACTATTCGTATAGAAACAACACCTGGATTATCAGCACAAGTTGATTGGAAGGAAGATGTTATTTTGCATACGACTGATGGTGAAGCACATAAATTCTCAGTCTTTTTATTTGTTTTGGGATACTCACGATTTAGCTATATTCAACTAGTAACTGATAGAAACCAAACGACTCTATTTCGTTCATTAATCAATGCTTTTGAAATAATTGGAGGTATTCCTTATGAAATCTGGTTTGATAATATGCGCCAAGTGGTCAATCATACAAGCCAGTTTGAACAGAAGATGTTAAATCCACGATTTGAATCATTTGCCAGCGACGCTGGCTTTATGCCAATCACACACCAAGTATACAGACCACAAACTAAAGGAAAAGTTGAAAGTCTTGCAGGTGTTGTAAAACGGCATCTCAAAGTTTATGACTATGAATTTACTACACCTGACCAATTTGAAATTGCGATTAATGAAATCACAGATAATATTAACAATCAAACATCTCAAGCCATTAATGATTTGCCAATCAATCGATTAATAACAGAAAAAGAGCACTTTATACCTCTCAATAAACAATTAATTCATACGTACATCGATAACCGGCATTATCGAAAAGTTTCTCATGAATCAATGATTGTCTATCAAAGTAATAAGTACTCTGTTCCAAGTAAATATATCGGTCTATAAGTTGAAATTCGTCCAACATTAACCGAACGACACATCTATTATAACGGGCAATTAATTAGTACGCACCTACTTTTAACTAATGATAGTCCTGTACCTTTTAGTTATCACACTGAGGATGTTGTTGATATCTTACATTCAGATTTAAAAGCGCAAGCAAGCGACGACGAAATCATGTCCTTTATGCATAATCAAATGAACTACTATGATTTTATGATGTCTTCAGATGAAAGTAATGGTGATTGATATGACAACAGAATATGAAGTATTACAAGAAAACTTAACTAAACTCCGTTTATCAAATATACGCACTAATTTAACGTCATTATTAGACTCCGAAAAACTTCAAAATGTTTCTTTAACCGAGGCTTTACAGATATTAACGACGTTTGAATTGCAAGCCAGAAAACAAAATGTACGTCAGCAACGAATCAAACGTGCCCATTTTCCATATTTAAAAACATTTGAAGATTTTGACTTCAGTTATCAACCATCTTTAGATAAACAACAAATACTGGAACTAAATACACTACGCTTTATGAAAGAACGTAAAAATTTAATTCTGATTGGAACACCTGGTGTTGGGAAAACCCACATTGCAACTTCATTAGGATTACAAGCTATTATGAAAGATCAGGATGTTATTTTTAGTACAGCACAACGAATGATTCAGCACCTTAAGACAGCAGAAAAGCGTGGCACCTTAGGTGCTGCTCTAAAGAAATTTCGTAAAGTGCCGTTATTAATCTTAGATGAAATTGGATTTATGCCAATGGATGACGCATCAGCTAATTTTTTCTTCCAAGTTATTAACGAACGGTATGAAAAATCTTCTACAATTGTAACAACTAATCTACCATTAAGTCGCTGGGCGGAATTTATTTCTGATGCACAGGCTAACGCCATTTTAGACAGATTAGTTCATCATTCAGTTAGAATTCAAATTAGTGGAAAATCATACAGAATGATGGATTATTTTCGAAATCAAACTCGAAAAGATACTTAGTTTCATGGCCAAAAAACAACATTTTTGATGGCCTTTTTATGACATAATTACATGGCCCTTGACAATTGATTTTATAAAAATAGTTAGTGATTCAAATTTTATGTATCAAATTTTGAAAATATCTATCTTGTTTTGTAAGAAAAAGAGCTTGTGAAAAAAAAGTTTTTTTAAAAAAACTTTATTCGGATTTGTTAAATAATTGCATTTGATGAAAATACAGCCAAGATAAAATGTAAATTAATTTCACAGGCTAGTGTCATTAATGTTTCTCGGTACGCGATAGGACAAGTTTTGAATAATTGCACTATTAAAATTAAAGGTTGACCAATACAAATAAGACTTTTTTGTGAATTTTTTAATAAGCTTATTTGAAGGAAAATTAAACATTGCGAATTTTTTTAATCCGTTGTAAGCTTTATGTGTTGAAAGAAAGCGCTTACATTTTAAATGTTTTTGAATACAGTATGAATAGTTAATAAGAGTTGTAGGTTATTCAATGGAGGAATATTATTATGCCAAAGTATGTATTATCAATTGATGAGGGAACAACTAGCACACGTGCCGTGATTTATGATAAGCATGGGAAGGTAATTGCTTCTGCGCAACGTGAAATCACGATGTTCTATCCACAACCAGGTTGGGTTGAACAAGATGCTAATGAAATTTGGATTGCTGTTCAAGCTGTTATCGCAACGGCTTTGATTCAATCAGGAATTCAACCTACTGATATTGAAGGGGTTGGTATTACTAATCAACGTGAGACAACGATTGTCTGGGACAAACAAACAGGATTACCAATTTATAATGCTGTAGTCTGGCAATCACGTCAAACGGCACCAATTGCTGAAAAGTTAATTGCAGATGGATATCAAGACATGATTCAACAAAAGACTGGATTGATTCCCGATGCTTACTTCTCAGCTACTAAAATTCGTTTCATTCTAGATCAAGTTAGCGGGGCACAACGCCGTGCTGAAAATGGTGAGTTACTATTCGGAACAATTGATACATGGTTGGTATGGAAGTTGACGGGTGGTCAAGTTCACATTACAGATTACACAAATGCTTCTCGTACCATGATGTTTGATATTAAGAATTTAAAGTGGGACCAAGAGCTTTTGGATCTATTGAATATTCCGGCAAAGATGTTGCCAGAAGTTCACCAATCATCAGAAATTTATGGAACAGCTATCCCTGTTCACTTCTTCGGTGCTGAGGTACCAATTGCAGGTATTGCTGGAGACCAACAAGCATCTTTGTTTGGTCAATTAGCCCTTAACAAGGGTGATGTTAAGAATACCTATGGAACTGGAGCTTTCGTTGTCATGAATACTGGTGATGAAGCTAAAATTTCAGATAATGGTTTGTTGACAACGATTGCTTATGGAATTGATGGTAAGGTGACGTACGCTCTTGAAGGCTCTGTTTTCGTTGCTGGATCAGCCTTGCAATGGTTACGTGATGGTATGCGTGTTATTAAGCAAAGTCCAGAAAGTGAAGATATGGCTAATGCCTCTATCGACGAAGACGAAGTTTATGTTGTACCCGGCTTTACTGGATTGGGTGCGCCATACTGGGATTCGGAAGCACGTGGAGCAGTATTCGGATTGACTCGTGGAACAACTCGTGAAGATTTCGTTAAAGCCACGTTGCAATCACTAGCTTACCAAAGCCGTGATGTTGTTGATGCAATGCGTCAAGATACTGGCTTGGATATTGCTAAGTTACACGTCGATGGTGGGGCATCTTTGAATAACTACTTGATGCAATTCCAATCAGATTTGTTAAACACAGAAGTATCACGTCCAGCTAACGTTGAAACGACAGCTCTTGGATCAGCTTATTTAGCCGGTCTAGCTGTTGGATTCTGGAAGGATGTTGATGAGTTGAAGACAATGACACAACAAGCCACTGAGTTTAAGCCAGAAATGTCAGAAGAACATGCAGATGAATTATATGAAGGATGGCAATTGGCTGTTGAAGCAACACGTGTCTTCAAGCCAAAGAAGCGGGGGACTAAATAATGCGATTTAAGAGTAGTCAGCGTATAGCAGCAATTGAAAACTTAAAAGAAAATGATTTTGATGTTGTTATTATTGGTGCTGGAATCACTGGGGCCGGTATTGCGCTTCAAACAGCAGCTTCTGGCTTGCGGACAGCCATTATTGACATGCAAGACTTTGCTGAAGGAACAAGTAGTCGTTCAACAAAGCTAGTCCATGGTGGTATCCGTTACTTAAAGACCTTTGACGTAGATGTTGTGGCTGATACCGTAAGTGAACGTGCACGAGTACAACAAGTTGCACCGCATATTCCACGTCCATCACACATGTTAATGCCACTCTATGATGATGCTGAAGCAACTTTTACACCAATGAGTGCTGAAATTGCCATGGAGATTTATGATAAGTTGGCCGAAGTGCCTGCAGATAGTCCATATGTTCATCGCCTGTTAACGGCTGAAGAATCACATGATTATCTACCAATGTTGGACCATCAAGGATTGGTTGGTTTGGCAATTTATTTAGATTACCAAAACAATGATGCACGTTTAACAATTGAAAACATTAAACAAGCCGTTAGTGATGGAGCGGTCGCTGTTAGTCATTTGAAGGCGACAGCGGTCACAGCTGATGGTGATGGTAAGAAGGTTAGTGTTGAAGATACTTTTACCAAAGAAGTATTTGATATTAAGGGTAAGGTTGTCATTAATGCAGCTGGTCCATGGCATGATTCAATTACCAAAATTGCTGATGAGACAACTAAGGATACAATTCGTCCTACTAAGGGTGTGCATTTAGTTATTAATCAAGATCGTTTGCCAGTATCAAACACTGTTTACTTTGATTCTGGATTCCATGATGGTCGTATGATTTTCGTTATTCCACGTGCTAATAAGACATATTTTGGAACAACAGATACAGATTATTCAGGTGATTATTTGCATCCTAAGGTTGAACAAGCTGATGTCGATTATCTTTTAGCAACTATTAATAGTCATTTTCCAAATGCACATATCACGATTGACGATGTGCAATCTAGTTGGGCTGGATTACGACCATTAATTGGTGGTGCAGGTGATTACAACGGTAATACAACTAAGAAAACAGCATCTGATGAGAGTTTGCATGAATTAAATACTAAGCTTGATCAATACTTTAATAACGAAATTGATCGTCAAGAAGTTGATGAACAATTAAGTGACTTAACAAGTAGCGGTGATAAGAGTGCTTCAAGTGTCTCACGTGGTTTCCAAATTAAGGCAGAAAACGGTATTGTCAACGTATCAGGCGGTAAATTGACGGATTATCGTTTGATGGCTTCTGAAACATTAGAAAAATTAGTAGACATTTTTGCTGATAAATTTGCTACTAAGGTTACGCCTATTGATTCAACAAAGTATCCAGTATCTGGTGGTCACTTTAATCCAAATGATGTTGATGCTGAGATTGAGAAATATGCAGAAGAGTTAGAGAAGTATGAAGTTAACGAAGTTAAAGCTAAAGAAATTGCTAACCTATATGGATCTAACACGCCTGAAATAATTGAATATATCAAAACAGGTGTTTCAGCACCTAAATTGTCAGTAGCTGAAACTAGCATGTTGCATTATGCAATTGATAAAGAATTTGTCTTGCGTCCAATTGATTACTTCTTGCGTCGTACAAATTATTTGTTGTTTAAGTCAGAGGACTTAGAACGTCTTGAAACACCAGTTATTGATGAGATGGCTAAGATTCTTGAATGGTCTGATGAGACAAAACAAGCAATGACAGAAGAGTATGTGCGTTTACGTGATGAAGCGCAATTAAAGGCGCTAAAAGGGGAGGCAAAGTAATGTCAAAGAGAGTTCCTTTAGTTATAGGAAATTGGAAAACAAACAAAAAGGTAGCTGAAGTTTACGATTTCCTACAAGAAATTCAAGGACAACTACCTGATCCTAAAAAGGTAGAAGTTGGTATTGCAGCACAAGATATTTACTTGCACGAAATGGTTAAGCGTAGTAAGGAACTAGACATTCCAGTAAGTGTATTTGCTGAAAATGTACATTGGGCTGATGAGGGTTCTTATACCGGTGAAACATCACCAGCTGCGTTGGCTGATATTGATGTTTCAGGGTCAATTGTGGGTCACTATGAGCGTCGTAAGATGTTTAAAGAAACCAATGGATCTGTTGGGTTAAAGGTAACAGCAACGCTTCGTAATGGTTTGGTTCCAATTGTCGCAATTGCTGAGGATGCAACCCACTATAATCCTGATGACGAAGATATGGCACCTTTGACAGAAATTGCCGTTGGTTTGGCTGGTGTCGATAAGGCAAAGGCGGAGAAGATTGTCATTGCATATGAACCAGCCTGGGCAATTGGTGCTAGTGAAGCACCTTCAGCCGAAATTATTGAGCATGCTGCAAAAGTAATTCGTAAATCATTGGCAATTTTGTTTACACAGGAAGTAGCTGATAAGATTCGCATTCAATATGGTGGTTCAGCAACCCCAGAGAATGCAAAAGAGATTTTAGGTTTAGAAGATATTGATGGTTTGTTAATTGGTCGCGCATCGCTAGAACCAGCTGCATTTTTGAGCATGGTTAATGATGCTATTTAGGGGAAAGTGAAATGAAAAAGAAAATCTTTGGGGAAGTTTTTGGAAGTGCCTTGTTGGTCTTCTTTGGACCAGCTTTAGTAGTAATGGGTGGTGGTTATAATGACCTATTGGGACCATCTATTGGATGGGGAGTTTTGCTAGCTGTACTAGTTTATGCTTTTGGCCCACTATCCGGTGGACACTTCAATCCAGCTGTAACATTCATGAACTTTTTAAATAAGGAAATGAAAGGGACTGAAGCGATTATATATGTTGTTTCACAACTAGTTGGTGGATTAATTGGTGGTTTCATTTTGAAGTTTACTTATCAGGCCTATCTTAATGGAGCTGGCTTGAAGTGGTCAACAGAAGTTGCTAAGAATCATTTGAACGCAACAGTATTTCCTAATATTTCAGCTGGAATGGCTTTCTTCATTGAGGTTATTTTGACAACGGTATTATTAGTTGTCATCTTGGTATTGAATGATTCTAAGACTAAGACTTACAACTTACAGGCACCAATTGCTGTTGGTTTGACAATTGCATTGTTAGTTTTCGTCGCTGGTAACTTAACTGGTGCATCAATGAATCCTGTTCGTTCATTGTTCCCAGCAATCTTTGCAGGTGGTTTAGCTATGCAAGATATCTGGGTATATCTAACAGCACCATTTGTTGGCTCAATTATTGGAGCATTAATTCATCGTTATATTTTGACAGAAAAGTAAAAATTATTAATAACCAAATGAAGGTTTGTCAGCCTTTGTTAGCTATAATTCCTTAAAGGGGAGTGGAAGAAATGATATAAATTTCTTTCATTAACTTTTAAGGTTTTTTTGTTGAAAATAAAATTTACAGCTTTATAAGACTATGAATTAATATATAATTTTTTCAATCAGTTCAACAAAATTCAGAAAATAGCAATAAAATTTGGATTATGTAGTTCTACTCAAGAATTCAAAATGATTCCGAAGTATAATGGTGGGAACGGTGTAGATATATATTACAGGAAGTAATTAGAGTAGAGAACTAGAAATGAATTATTTAAAACGATTTATATATAATAAATGATTTTCGTATTTATTTTTATATTATTTAAAACATCAATTAGTGGACAAGAGTACAAATTATTTTTTGCAATTGAAAGAATAAAATATATGCTATAAACTATTAATAGATGTTATTATGACTCTAATAATATATCTTTGATTTATGTAGAGCATTAAGGGAAATATATATATAACTACCCATAAAACGAGGAATATATAAATAAACCTATAAGAATTTGGAGATTATAATTAATGGGTAGTAAAACAACTATAAAAGACCTTGCAAATGAAGCCGGCGTTTCAATCACTACAGTATCGTTAATACTGAATGGAAAGGGGGAGAAATTTAGCGAAAAGACAAGAAAAAAGTATTAGAGTTACAAAAAAATTAAAATATGTGCCAAATTTTAATGCTAAAAATCTCATGACGAAAGATGCCAAATCAATTGGTATTTTGGTTCCTAATATTGGAATCTTTGATGGGTAGGACAATTTGTTGCACCATAATATTTTTACCTTTCTGGTTCCCATTATTATTTGATTTAATCATATCTTAGCATTCATAATAAAAATTCATACATTTGATTATCTCGGATTATGATTTAGAAATAAAGCAGTCCGGACTTCCCATATACATTTTCCCGTAATCAGGTTACTTCTTAAAAAATACGTAGCTATAAAAAAGACTTGATGAAATATAATCATCAAGTCTTTTTCAAAAATGAAAAGCTTATTACATATCGAAATATGTCGCATTATAATAATTTGCAACAGTTTTTGATAATTCAGAAAGTTTTAACAGCCATCATGTTTTATAGTAATTTACTCTCGGTAAGTAGCTCTTCGATAAACGTTCCCTTTATCTTATTTTTTAGAGCTACTTTAGCTAATTTAGGGATTCCTAAATTAGCCTCATCAATGGTTTTTTTATCTCCCATATAGTAGATGGCTTTAAGTAGTTCTCGAATATCATAAATGGATCCATAAACTTCAGGAACAGCTCGTTCAACTTCAAGCAAAGTATAGACAGATTCCATGGCTGTCCTAATGGAATATTCGGTAGTAAATACGGTGTCATTACTAGGCGACTCTGCGAAATTACCAATAAAGGCTAAATTAACAGACCCTTTAGGAACAATATCTGGCCTATCACCCGCAACGCGGGGCATAAAGTATGATGTAATAAATGGCATAAATACTGGAACGGTATTTATATTGTTTTGGTTAGACAATTGTTTGATTTTGGACTCAGGGACCCCAAGGTGATAAAGGAGTTCTTGCGTAATTTCTTCCCCAGAACTTTCTACAATGGTCTTATCAACAAAATTTCCTTTGGTATCTGAATATAGTCCATATATCCATACAGTTGTTTCATTTTCCTTTTGTTCTTTGAAATGTGGCTGCCTATGAATAGCAAAACTCATCAACCAGTTCGAATCGGTTATGGTAATGATTCCACCAGTATTAATTTTGTGATCATGTAAATCACGATTGGTGAGACGTTCAATGTAAGGTTCAATTTCTGGTGATTTTATAGTGGCTGTCGCTGATACGAACCAACTTTTTTCAGGTAGGTTATCATAGAATACTTCTGGATGACCGAAATCACTAGATTGTTCTGCCAGATTCTTCCATAGTGACCAACTACCACCCAACTCTTTTGATATAGGAGCGGGTTTATCATGGCTTCCGTATGTTGAACTTTCTGTAATAGAACCATTTGTAACGAATACAAGATCATCACGTGATAGGCTAACATCATCACCATCCTGGATCACGAGTTTTTTGGCAATTTTTTCGTCATTTTCGAAATCTACCACAACATTATTAACTTGTGTATCATAGATGAATTCGACATTGTATGACTCTAAATACTTTATAATGGGTAGAACCATAGAGTCATATTGATTGTACTTATTGAACTTCAGGGCACTAAAATCAGGTAATCCATCAATATGATGAATAAATCGCATCGTGTATCGACGCATCTCAACTGCAGAGTGCCACTTTTCAAAAGCAAACATAGTTGCCCAGTACATCCAAAAGTTACTTTCAAAGAACTCATTTGAGAAGAATTCCTCAATAGTCGTCTTACCCAATTTTGACTCAGGAGTTAAAACTAAATCTATTAATTCTTTAGATTTTTCATCCAAAGTATACAGGCCATCAGTTGGTACGCGCTGTCCACGATTATAAATTAGGCGAGTATTAGATGAATTTGGATCATCTTTATCTAGCCAATAAAATTCATCTAAGTAAGAGGCGTCTTCAATTTCTAAAGAAGGAATTGATCGATACATGTCCCACATAGTTTCAAAATGATTTTCCATTTCTCGACCACCACGTGTCACAAAGCCGATATTGGCACGCTTTTCTCCATCTAACGATCCACCCGGAGTAGGCAATTCCTCATATATATGAATTTTTTCCCCGGACATTTGTCCATCGCGCACCAAGAAAACAGCGGTCGCCAATCCGGCCAGCCCTCCTCCAATAATATACGCTGATTTTTGATCCACATTTTTGGGCTTTCTTGGACGTGCAAAAGCTTCATAATTTCCGTTAGAATATCGCATAATGGTCTCCTTTTACTACGCTTTATGTTGATATACGCTATTTAAAAAAACGCTAATGTCATTCTTATTTTAAAAATGACTCTTGTTGGTATTCAGGGTTAGGATATTCATAGAATCCCTTTCCTGCTGCCAATCCCGTATGTCCCTCATCGATCATTTCTTTTATCAAACGAGCAATTTTGGCTTGTTCTTCATCTGTGTCTGACCTTGATAAAGCTAAATTATAGGGTGTCTGTAAACCAACAACATCTAATATTGCAAACGGTCCCATTGGGGCCTTCGTTGCTAACATCCAGGCTTTATCAATTGTATGAGGATCGGAAACACCATTTGCCCATAGTTTTTGTCCCGCATCTAGAAATGGAACTAAGAGTGAATTTAGAATATAACCATGTTGTTCCTTGTTTAATTTAAAAGGGACCATTCGGATATCTCTCGCAAATTTCACAAGTTCGTCAATATACTTCTCATCAGTTCCCGCATGTCCCATAATTTCAGCATTATTGTTGACCCATATTTGGTTAGCAAAATGTAGGGCTAAAAATTTTTCTGGACGATCAACACTGTCAACAAATTGAGATGGAACGAGCGTAGAAGAATTTGAAACAAATATTGCTTTTTGGGGAGCAACTCTCGAAAGTTGCTTATAAAAATCCTTCTTAATGTTGACATTTTCTGGAATGGCCTCAATTACTAGATCTGCGTCCTGAACAGCATCAGCTAGATTAGAACTAAAGCGGATGTTTTCAATAACTTCATCCGCTTTTTGACCATCTTCATAGAAATTTTTATAAATATCAGGATATGATGTCATTAATTGTTCAGAGTGTTTTAGAGCAGAATCATTGACATCATAAACCGTAACATTGAATCCCATGAACTGACTTTGAAAGGCAATTTGCCCACCTAAAATACCACCACCTGCAACAGTTACATTTTTTATAGACATGTTGTCTCCTCCTATTAATGATTTAATAGGTTGATCATAACACTAATAAAAAGCGCTTTCAAAAAATAGCAACTAAAATGATTGTTTCACTTTAGTTGCTGCAAACCCCATAAATAATCGGCATGACTTTGAAAGATGGCGGAGTCTTTGATTTGTAGGTCGATTTGTTGAAACATAAGTCATATATAACGGTCTGCTTATATAATTACGGAAAATATAGCAATATTAAAGGGTTATTATGCTGTTTTAATAGGTTTTCACAGGGGCGATTATATAATAGTGCTGGTAAAGGATGCAGTGCCATTGCCAGCGCCGCTTATAGAAGTGGTGAAAAATTATTTGATAATCAAGAAGGCCGCCACTATTTGGTATTTGACCAAGAAAACCGGTTCAGCAATGGTATTGAGCATTGCTACTATTTTAGGAATGCTGCCAATGGTGATTCTTAGTCCGTTTGTTGGTCCTATGGTTGATCGGTGGAACAAAAAGGCCTCCTAATTTTGAGGCGTACCCAAAAAGTTAAAGTAAAATATTTTAGCTGATTAAGCGGCCATTTGTCGGTATTCTACCGGTGAGTGGCCGTTTAATTTTACTTGAATTCGTGTGTTGTTGTAATACAGTATCCAATTGTTAATTGCGTCAATCAACTCTTTTGCCGATGAATAATTGTTCAATGGGCCAATTTCGACCTTCAATTTATTAAAGAAACTTTCCATAACCGCATTGTCTAGAGCGGTCGCGCGACGCGACATGCTTTGGATGATGCGGTTTTTCTTCAGCGTCTTACGCCATGATCTGTGCCGATATTGCCAACCTTGATCAGTGTGAATGGTTGTTCGATAAGAAAGTTCTGGCATTCGCTCTACGAGCTGATTAAGCGGTTGTAGGGTAAATTCGAGATTCGGACGGGTGCTAATTGAATGTGTAAGAATCTCGTTGTTGTACATATCTAGGATTGGTTCTAAATATACTTTTTCTCCAGTGGCCGGAACTTTAAACTCCGTGACGTCACTAGATAGTTTTTGTAATGGTCGATCAGTCTTGAAACGACGGTGAATCTTGTTCTTCACTCGTTTCCCTTCAGGACCCTTAGATGAATCATACTTACGCGATTGCTTGTTATACCCAACGCCTTTTAACCCCATCTCATGCATGTGTCGTTGGATCTTCTTGTGATTTACCTTTGCGAACTCAGGTTGCTTTCGCAACTCTAAATAAACTCGACGCACACCATAGTGATTATCCGCTTCCCAAATCGTCCTGATAGCCACGCGAAGTGGCTCATCGGGGTCTTCCTTTTTAAACTTTCGTTTCCAGTAGTGTACTGTACTTTCTGCAATCGGAAGAACCTTTAGAATATCTACTAGTTTAAATTGCGCCTCGAGTCGGCAAGCTACTTCTGAGATTTGTCGGTTCGTTGCTGAATCGAGGCTAATAATTTTAACGCTTCATTTTCAATCTTCAATCGAAGAACTTCGTCTTCGAGTTGAGCGAGTTGATTTTCTTGATCCGTCAACGGTTTATCTGACTTAGGCTTCTTGTTAGGCATTTTAGGTTTTCGTCCTTTTTGTATAGACAATAACCCATTTGGCCCAAGTTTGGAATATATCTCTTTCCACTTTACTATTTGAGCGGTGCCTACATAGCCAAATTTAGCTGCAACTTCAGTATTCGAAGCGTTATTTCTGATTGCCCACGAAGCTAATTCAACTCGAAATTTTCCAGTTGGTTTTGGAGGATTAAATAACACGTCAGATCCGTGTGTTTTATACGCCTCTAACAGCATCTTGAAACTCGTATAGTGTATGCCATAACGTTTAGCAACTTCTTGTTTACTTTTGTTCCCTGAAAAATATTCCAGGATTGCCTCAAGTTTTGTTTGTTTTGATATCTTAGTCATAAAGAAAAACCCCGAAAGTTACTTTAACTTTCGGGGTACGCCTCATTTTCCCGGACGTTTTTGCTGCCTGTTTCGCTATTATTCTTTCCGTATCCGGAACGGTCTTTCATGTATTTCCACTTTGGATCATTTTTATTTCATTACTGATGCGGTCTTGTGCGCGAACCTTCCAGATACCAACGATTCAATCGGTAATGCCCACAATGGTGCCAGACAAAGAAATTACCCGTATGAACGGCCAACTGGGAATGGTGCAATCCGTGAATATGATTATTGCCCCAGCACTGGGCGCGTTTTTATTTGCGTTTACCCCCATCGAGTACTTGATTCTGTTAGACGTACTTGGGGCCATCATTGGGATTTGTATTTTAACGTGGGTTCAAATTCCTAACAATGAAAAAATTGATCAGCCAGTGCATGTGCTCCACAACACCCGCTTGGGGATCAAACAACTTACGAACAACAAGGGCTTGTGGTACATTACGTTGATCGGCGCCGTCTTCACACTAACCTACATGCCTGCTGCCAGCATGTATCCACTCATGACCATGAAATACTTTCAGGGAACCGTTAGTCAGGCTGGCTTAATTGAAGCCATTTATTCCACTGGCATGCTAATCGGCGGCACTATCATTGGCCTCTTTGGTAAGTGGCAGGACCGGATGAAGCCCGTAATCATCGCATTTTTCCTGGTTGGCATTCCAACCGGTATTAGCGGCATTTTTCCAGGTAACCAAACCGGATTTTTATGGTTCGCAGCTTTAAACATCATTGAAGGAATTGCGACCCCCATTTTTTACAATGCTTTTAATGGCAATGATTCAACAAAGTTATCCAGCAGAAGAGTTAGGGCGGATTCTAGGCGTTTTGAATTCTTTGTTTAATCTAGCTGGACCAATTGGCTTAATTTTTGCCGGTCCCCTAGCTGATGTGATTGGCATTGAACGCCTATTTGTGATTGCAGGAATCGGTGCTGCCATTTGCGGGGTGGTCGCGGTGTTAATGCCGATTACCAGGCAATATGACATTAGGCTGCATCAAAAATTGGCGAAATTAACTGAGCAACCAGATAAGTAATTAACATGATGATCATAAAGAGGAGAAAGACCAGACTACCAGCTGATCTTTCTCCTCTTTTTGTCATCACTTAATTATACGTTTTTAATCTTTTCACCAGTCAATCCCATCGCATTAATTGCCACGATAATTGTCGACATCGCCATGACCGCAGCACCAACGGCTGGGTCTAGAATGATTCCAATAAATGACAACACACCGGCAGCGAGTGGAATTGCGACAATATTGTAGCCTGCTCCCCACCAGAGATTTTGAACCATTTTCCGATTTGTGATTTTAGCCAAATCAAGAAAATGTAAAATATCGCTGGGTTCTGATTTAACCAACACAACATCAGCGGAATCAATGGCAACATCGGTTCCGGCGCCAATTGCAATTCCAATATCGGCCGCGGCAAGACTTGGTGCGTCATTTACGCCGTCACCAACCATGATGACGTGATTGCCCTTTGCTTGATAATCAGCTATAATCTTTTGCTTATCATCTGGTAATAGGCCTGCATGGAATTCCGTCAATCCTAGTAAGTTAGCAACGTGTTCCGCGGCTTTTGGATTATCGCCAGTGAGCATTACGGGGGTAATTCCTCGCCTCTGAAGACCACTAATTAATTCCTTAGCACCTGCTTTGATGGTGTCGCCTTCAGCAACCATTCCTTGAACTTGGGTGCCCTGCAATAGGAAGCTGACGGAATTACCCTTAGCAGCCCATTTATCAGCAGCGGCCTCGTCAAACCTGATCCCTTGCTTCGTTAAATAGTTACCATTAACAATCGTATAGTCAGTGCCATCAACATTACCGGAAATACCAACGCCCGGAATATTTTGAGACTTTTCAGCTGCAACAACTTCAATGTTCTTCGCTTGGGCTTCAGTAATGATTGCTTGGGCCAGCGGATGAGTCGAATTATTTTCAAGGGCGGCCAGTCGGCTTAATAACGTTGTTTCGTCAATCCCATCACTTGGAATCAATGCATTCACCGTAAATTTACCTTTTGTTAACGTACCAGTTTTATCCAAGAGAACGTGGCTAACATGTTGACTTGCTTCAATGGCTTGGCGATTTCGAACTAATAGCCCATTTTGAGCGCCAATCGTAGTAGAACGAGAAACCACTAATGGAATCGCTAATCCTAATGCATGCGGGCAAGCAATCACGAAGACGGTCACCATGATCGTCATTGCAGTCGCCAATCCCTGGGGTAACCAGGCAAAGAAAGCAATAATTCCAACACCAAATGCCGCGTAAAATAGATACTTGGCAACTAAATCAGCTTTATCTTCTGCTTTAGATTTAGCTTGCTGGGCATTTTGAACCATTTTCATTACTTGAGAAAGATAGCCGGAGTCACCAGTACCACTAATTTTAACCGTTAGCGTCCCGTTATTGTTGGTTGCACCACCAATGACCTTATCGCCAACGTTCTTGGTAACGGCAGCAGATTCACCGGTTACCAGTGCTTCATTCACGGTCGACTCCCCAGCCGTAATAACACCATCGGCTGGAATACTCTCACCTGAACGCACTTGGAAAGCTTGACCAACTTTTAAATCAGATACTGGCACTTCTTTTGTTTCACCATTATCTGTAACTAGATGGGCCGTCTTAGGCAACAGGGCCGCCATCTTTTGTAAGGCATTCCCAGCCCCCATCAATGCATTCATTTCAATCCAGTGTCCTAGAAGCATAATTAAAATCAGGGTTGCAAGTTCGAACGAAAAATCCATTACATGATTTGCCGGGTTCAAGAAGTTGTTGGCAATAAATGCGTACAAACTGTAGAAATATGAAACGGAAATTCCAAGGGTTACTAGCGTCATCATTTCAGGAGATTTATCCTGAATTTCCGCTTTAGCCCCCTTTAAAAATGGCATTCCGCCATAAAAGTAAAGTGCTGTATCAAACAAAACGACGATAATGCCAACAATTAGCGGTGAACTGAAACTAAGGATGGAAACGTTTAACCCCATGATTGGTGCTAACAGTAAAACTGGAATAGCTAAGACAACGGAGACCCAAAATTTAACTTTCAAATTCCCCATATGCAT
Organism: Weissella paramesenteroides; assembly: GCF_051903945.1. Lineage (GTDB taxonomy): Bacteria > Bacillota > Bacilli > Lactobacillales > Lactobacillaceae > Weissella > Weissella paramesenteroides_A. The sequence goes on from NZ_CP192269.1 coordinate 16,189, forward strand.
CATTGAGTCACCGTGCATCATCATGTCGGTCCCAGCCATATCCATATCACCGTGATTCATCCCACTCATATTCATAGTTTCGTGATTCATGTTCATTTGGCTGTGATCCATTTTCATTTGACCATGATCCATTTCGGCCATATCGTGATCCATTTTCATGTCATCATGATCCATATGACTCATATTTGATTCATTATTTTCCATATTCTTAGCACCCATGTTTTTCATGTTCATATGGTCCTCTTTATTTGCCATGATTATCGACCCCCTAAAAATAAGTGTGCGTAGCAAAGCGGTTAGAAGCCGGAATATAAGTTCCTTGTGTGGAAATCCCCGGGCTCGGGATTTTTCCACCAGGTTCTTATATTTAGGCTTCTGCTTTGCGGAGCACCATGCCACTATATGAATGAGGATTACGACAAAAATTCATAAGTTTCCGCCATCAGAAATCCCAGATTCTGTATTTTTGTGCAGCAATCCTAAAAGTAAACAGAACACCACAGTCTTAACACGTTTGATCACCTGGCAAGCAGTTACACTGAACTTCCTCGGGCGCTGTTTTGGCCTTTTCAGCTAGAATCGCCTGTAAGTTCGCAATATCCGCCCGTGAGAGTTCCCTTGACTGAATAACGCCGGCAATTGTTGAACCAGCCCGCATCGCACACATATGGTCAAACAAATCATCTGCCGCTGCCGCCATTGATTCCTTCTCGCCAACAACCGGCTTATACGTGAATGGTCGACTGCCGCCATGCTGCGCAACCGCCTGTTTTTGAATCAACCTGTGAAGTAGCGTTTTGGTTGTTGAAGCTGACCAGCCTTCTAATTCGTTCATAGCATCGATTAGTTCACGACTAGTCGCATGTCCTATTGTCCAAATTGCTCTCATAACCATCCATTCAGAATCGGTGATGGTTACATTCTTTGCATCCTTCAATTGGCTTCCTCCATTAATTGAATTCTAAGTCTACGTTTGTAGCCTCTTAACACTTATTAGTTTACAACTGTAGTCACAATAATGCAACCTTTCTGCCAGAAAATACCATGACATTAAAAAACCGCCTAGATAATATTCCAGGCGTGGTTTGATACGATATGTTAAATTAATGATCTGGGAATTTTTGGTTTTCTTGTTAGTATGGTGAAATGCCTCTTAGAACCTGTCTAGTATCTACTGAATCTGGTAGAATTGTGAAAAACCGACTGAGGAGTTTGTCATGCCAGATTATCCAAGCAATATTTCTCGAGCGCAATTTACGTTAATACAACCTGATTTAGAAAACCTCCGCAAGCATACAAGACCGCGTCGTTATGATCTTTATGACGTATTCAATGCCATCCTTTACTCGCTTACTACAGGGTGTCAATGGCGTGAATTACCGCACGATTTCCCGGAATGGCACACTGCCTACCGCTATTACGATGTGTGGCGAGATAAACCAGACCCGACAGCTGATTCGCTATTAGAAAGGCTTTTAAAAAATTCGTTTCTAGCGATTTTAAGACCATTCATATACATTTATACCAAAGCAAAAATTAAAAGCCATCAGAAGGCTTTTAAAGAGCTAAATAACGAAGCTAGGACAATTAATAATATTTTCTTGTCTTTTTTGCAAAATATAAGTGTATAAGGAATCGTACAGATTCCTTTTGATCTCGCCAGATTCATTGACAAAAGCTTCAAACAATTCTTGAATATCAACTTGCCAAGGATCAGCAAGCATTTCATCAATTGGTTTTAATACTTTCTTTTCGTCCATCTTAATTACTCCTAACATCAAAATAATGACTTCAAGTTTAGATTCACAGATCTTACAACACCGTTATTCGAAAATTGTTACCAATCTTATAAAGATTCTCTGCACAAAGCAATTAAAAAATTTTGGCTTAAAACAGCGTAATCTGCAACACTTTTTAATTATTTAAAACATAACAATCTTAGTTAGGTGCAAACATAAATTGAATTAAAAATACAGTCAATTCAACAACAGCAGAAATTAATTTTATGGTTATCAGCAGACCGAGTAAAACGAGGTCAATGTGCACTTACACCCTTGACGTTCGTCAAGGGCTAAACAATTCACTTTGAATTGTTTGGTATTTTTGTCTGAGAAGGCTGCGCCAACTTAATTAAAATAAGGGTTAATGATCAATCACGTTGCTAAGAATCCAGTGGCTATATGCTAGTCGATTGCCGGGGGTGATTAACCAAGGATGATTGATTTCAAAAATTTGAATATCAGTTTCAAGATATAAGGTTACTTTTCCGTGGTTAAATGTATAAACTGGTTTGGGAAAATCAGGTTTAGTGACGGCTTGATGCACGCTTTGCCTTGAGTTCATTTGCCAACGTTGTTTTAAATCATTTCGTGACAATAAAACGGGGAGGTGTGCTTTTTCATTTTGGGCATAAGCCGCCATTTTTTGTGTAAAGAAGGCTTTGGTTTTATTCGCGTGCCAATCATCAAATAGTTCATGATAATCATGCGTAAAATCTATGTTCATAGTGAGATTCCTTTCAATTAGGCTAATTACTTTGTCTATTAGCCAAAGTCGATATTATCTAATATGGCTTCAGTGCTTGCTTGATCGAGACCCAGATAAGCTAAGGTCATAGCTTCACTACTATGGTTTAACAGGTGCATGACTAAACCAATATTGTAATTTGATTGAACATAGACACGGTAAGCACCGGTTTTACGCATGGTATGGGTCCCTAAGTAATTGATATTTAATAAAGTACCCACTTTATGCATGATCTTATAGAATTGTTTTTCAGTGATATGTTGATCAGGATGTTGGGTTGAGGGAAATAACCAGACGGTCGTTAGATTTTGTTGGGTTAACCACTTTTGGTATTGATTTAAGTCATGTTGAAGGGGTTTTAAATAAAGCGTATTGGCTTTACCGGTCTTTTTATCGTGAATAAAAGCCGTCTGTTTCACCGTACCATCCGGATTAAAAACGTCTTGTTGCTTGAGGCGCATGACATCACTCACACGCAGTAGGGTTGCTTTGCCGACTTGAAAGATTGTGTAATTACGGCAGCCAGCCTTAAAACTATCTAATAGGGTATTTTGGACGTCTTTGAGGACGTTCGTGTCTTTAATGGGGAGGACAATTTGTTGAACCATGAGAAACTCATTTTTGACGTACGTGATAACGTACGTTATACTTATAGTAAGAGAAAGCTAAGAAAAGAGGCGATTGTTATGGATATTATCACACCAACTAAAGCAAGAGATAATCTATTTTCGTTGATCAAAGAAACTAATCGTGACTCAGCACCTGTATTTATTTCGGGTGCCGAGACTAGTAAGAGTGCGGTATTAATTGGTAAGAAAGATTATGATGCTTTGCAAGAGACATTGTCATTGTTTATGAATGGTCAAATGCCGATTGCTTTTAGTCGAGAAAATGATGAGTCAGTTGATTTAGAGAATATGATTGCCGAGATAGATAATGAGTGAGTGGCGTATCAAGATAAAGAAATCAGCAAAGAGTGATTTGAAAAAGGTACTAAAAAGTCCGTTACGTTCATCTTTTGAAGATATCGTTACCGTGTTACAAACGGATCCTTATTTAGCGATTCAATCGTTTGAGAAGTTGACACCACCAGCTGCTGGATATTATTCACGTCGAATTAATGGTCAGCACAGGGTGGTTTATAAAATTGATAATGAAAGCAAAATAGTCGAAATTTATTCTTGTTGGGCACATTATGAAAGTGGCTCACTAGAGATGAAAGGGAAGTCATCAACCCGCCGAAATTGAGTAGTTATTTTATTAACTTTTTCGAGGGGCGATTTTGTAAAAATAGACCCAAAAAGAGGTGTCCTTTTTCATTTTCTAGGGACCTTTCTATTAGGCGCTTACGTTACTCTAACAATTACCGTTATCAATGGAATTTAAAAAAGATGACCCCTATTCAATATAGGAGGCATCTTCAAGCAGCTTAATCTCTTGTTTTATTGTGTCCTTGACATGGGTACCATTTTATTGGGAGCTCTCTACCAAACTTTTATTTTTAAATCATTCTTTAAACAACAATGCTTTACTATTTGGATACGTAGGAAATTGGTTCATTGGAACGGTCCAGTCTTGTTCGGGAATACTAAAGTTATATTTATTTACTAATTGGTCAGAAAAGACACGCATACTGTGAAGAGTAATCCATTCTCCTGCACAACGGTGCATATTTCTAAATTCTCCTCCACCTTGCGCAATCATTTCGTATTCTTCTTCATAAGAAATTTCTTTTGTTTTTCCAATATATCTTTTGATATCAAATTTTTCTGGATGATCAATCGTACGAGCGTCATGGTTTGTACCATAAATATCTAAGACAACCCAGCTATCTTTTGGTATTTCGTAACCATCAATTTCTACATCACGAAGAGCGATTGCTGGTAACATAGGAAAGAATGGATAGTAGCGACGCATTTCTTGAATAAAGGAATCTTGTAGGGTATCAAAGTCTTCTTTTAATTGGTCATACAAGTTCGTTTTACTGAAAAGCGCATGCCCCATTAAGGCCATCCAAACCGTCAGTGCTACAGTAGGACGAATGATGTTTAGCAATTCAACTGCTGCAACCTCTACTGGTAATAACTCTCCTTCTAGGTCTTCTGCTTGCGCGAATGTATAGAGGGCAAGATTTTCTTTGCCTGGTACAGGATTTTTGCGAGCTTCTTTAATTAATGATTGAGCCCATCCCTCTGATTCGTTACGGTCTTTTACTCCTTTCAAGTGGTCCGTTGGAGAAGTGATGGCTCCGCTAATCATGGATATTTGATTACTAGCAAGCTTATCGATTTCTTTCGGATCATACTGTGCTAGATTAATTCCAGCCCATTCACAAATAGAGTTAAAGAGAACTCTTTTAGAAAGGTCGAATAACTCAAAAGTGCCATGTTGCTGATCGAGTTCGGTTGCAAGATTTTGATCTAGAATAGCTCTATAGTCTTCTATACGTTCTGGAGTCATCAAATCCATGAAATAATTTTTACGTTGATGGTGTTTCTTTCCATCTATCGTCTGTACGCCGTCTTCACCAAATAAAGTTTTCAATACTACTTTTGGCATAGACCCTTCCCGCTTGAAGTTTTCAGGATTATAAAATTTACGCGCTGCTTCTTCTCCATAAACGGTTGTAATTTCTTCTGTCAGAAATTCTGCTTTTGCTACTGGAGCATCTGCTTCTTCACGAAGCTCACCTAAAAGGTTATACCCTTTATTAATCAACTCCTTTACATCCGTTAGTTTGATTTTTGTTTCTGGTACTTGTTTCATTATTTTATCTCCTATTTGTTTTATTTCTACTAATAAAAACGTACTATTTAAACAACTCAGTGTCAAAAATACTGATCACTGGGTCTATACTAATATCCTTCCAGAATACTCCATATAAAACAGTTCATTTTTTAAGCGTCCAAAAAGAACCTATACACCACTGCCTTAACTGGTTTCTATTCAATAGTCCAGCATTCGGACTTTCCCAGAATAAGCTTGTTCATATTCAAGATAATGAAAAACCGCCATCTGTTATTCTTTTAAAATAAGTTTCTTTTAGAATAAATTACGTTGTACCATTTTTTGTGAAAATAACTAGCATCGAAATAAGCCGTAGGCTTCCTTATTTGTAAAATAGCGGAAAGTAGTCAGTTCATTCCATGGTTTGTGTAAAAAAAATGTCTGTTTTTGAGGCGTACCCCGAAAGTTAAAGTAACTTTCGGGGTTTTTCTTTATGACTAAGATATCAAAACAAACAAAACTTGAGGCAATCCTGGAATATTTTTCAGGGAACAAAAGTAAACAAGAAGTTGCTAAACGTTATGGCATACACTATACGAGTTTCAAGATGCTGTTAGAGGCGTATAAAACACACGGATCTGACGTGTTATTTAATCCTCCAAAACCAACTGGAAAATTTCGAGTTGAATTAGCTTCGTGGGCAATCAGAAATAACGCTTCGAATACTGAAGTTGCAGCTAAATTTGGCTATGTAGGCACCGCTCAAATAGTAAAGTGGAAAGAGATATATTCCAAACTTGGGCCAAATGGGTTATTGTCTATACAAAAAGGACGAAAACCTAAAATGCCTAACAAGAAGCCTAAGTCAGATAAACCGTTGACGGATCAAGAAAATCAACTCGCTCAACTCGAAGACGAAGTTCTTCGATTGAAGATTGAAAATGAAGCGTTAAAATTATTAGCCTCGATTCAGCAACGAACCGACAAATCTCAGAAGTAGCTTGCCGACTCGAGGCGCAATTTAAACTAGTAGATATTCTAAAGGTTCTTCCGATTGCAGAAAGTACAGTACACTACTGGAAACGAAAGTTTAAAAAGGAAGACCCCGATGAGCCACTTCGCGTGGCTATCAGGACGATTTGGGAAGCGGATAATCACTATGGTGTGCGTCGAGTTTATTTAGAGTTGCGAAAGCAACCTGAGTTCGCAAAGGTAAATCACAAGAAGATCCAACGACACATGCATGAGATGGGGTTAAAAGGCGTTGGGTATAACAAGCAATCGCGTAAGTATGATTCATCTAAGGGTCCTGAAGGGAAACGAGTGAAGAACAAGATTCACCGTCGTTTCAAGACTGATCGACCATTACAAAAACTATCTAGTGACGTCACGGAGTTTAAAGTTCCGGCCACTGGAGAAAAAGTATATTTAGAACCAATCCTAGATATGTACAACAACGAGATTCTTACACATTCAATTAGCACCCGTCCGAATCTCGAATTTACCCTACAACCGCTTAATCAGCTCGTAGAGCGAATGCCAGAACTTTCTTATCGAACAACCATTCACACTGATCAAGGTTGGCAATATCGGCACAGATCATGGCGTAAGACGCTGAAGAAAAACCGCATCATCCAAAGCATGTCGCGTCGCGCGACCGCTCTAGACAATGCGGTTATGGAAAGTTTCTTTAATAAATTGAAGGTCGAAATTGGCCCATTGAACAATTATTCATCGGCAAAAGAGTTGATTGACGCAATTAACAATTGGATACTGTATTACAACAACACACGAATTCAAGTAAAATTAAACGGCCACTCACCGGTAGAATACCGACAAATGGCCGCTTAATCAGCTAAAATATTTTACTTTAACTTTTTGGGTACGCCTCATTTTTTACTCCGCTTTTATTTTTGCGTACGTCAAACAAACGATCCCTTCTAATTTTAAAAAAATTAAGCTAGGTGCTTATGCTAGTTTCATGGAGTGGTTTTTAGAACCATTTCCTGTAAAATGAAACCAGCAGGAGCGTCTTTTTATTATGACTACACGAAATTATTATTCCCCTGAACAGAAGGCAGCTATCGCTGCCCTACATTGGGATGAAAAACAAACATTAAGCCAAATTTCACGTGAAAATAAAATCTCAATAAGCGCCGTTCGGCGCTGGGTCCGTGAGTATTCACCTGCGGTGAATGACAATGGCGAAAAAATTTACCAAGAAAACAGTCTCTGAACTTGAAGCGAGAATCGCCGAACTCGAACAAGATAACCAAATTTTGCGTGAAGCAGTCACTTTAATGGACAAATACTCACGTGAACAGATAAAAAAATCCAACCGACGATGAGTTTAGCGGAGCGCGCCGTCGTCGATATGTCTGAAAATGCGAAATATTCTCAAACCAAGTTGCTTGCGGTCATGAATGTGCCCTCAAGCACTTTTTATTCGCACAAAGCTCCAAAATCGCCCACAGAACACGATTTACAAGACGCTCTGATAATCGAGAAAATTCAAGAAATCGTTGACGCGCACGAGTTCAATAATTCCTACGGAATTAAGCGTATGGTGCAGGAATTGGCCGATCAATATGACATACATACCGATGAACACCGTGTTCATCGCTTGATGCAGAAGATTGAATATAAGTCTGTTATCACTCAGTCTTATAAAGGAAATCGCGGCCGTCCAGTTGTTGAACGCGACAATCTGGTTAAAGACATTATCATTGAACGACCATACCAAGTTCTCACAACCGATGTAACTTACCTGGTGATGCCAGATAAGCAGAAACTCTATAAAGCCAGCGTTCTAGACTGGTTTACCGGTGATGTCATTGGTGCCGTCGTTGGCTATGATATGACATCTGATTTAACTAAACGAGCACTTCAAACAGCTATGCGTCAAATTCCTAAATCGATTCTCAACGCCGAAACATCAATCATTTTGCACTCAGATAACGGTTCCCACTTCATCAGTGAAGAATACGAAGATACCGTCTCATTTTATGGCCTCATGCACTCATTCAGCTCACCGGGGCATCCCGAGTACAACACAATCATCGAAAACTATCACTCATTTTTCAAATCAGAATTCTTCAACCCACGTCGCTTAAGTTGGTCAATCAATGCGATTATTGCAGGAGCGCACCGCTATGACTACTGGTGGAACACCACCAGAATATCTACGAAGACCCGTCCGGCAGCTATACCACTTGCTGCTTAACATAATGCCGGTTATCGGCACTAGCCGGTACGACGCCGTTTATAAGCCGTCACTTGTGAATTTCAAAAATTTGCCTTGTGAAGGCTTATTTGTTGCACGATACAACTTGTGAAATCCGGCTGGTTCACAATCTATACCACCTGTTTTCTCTCACCGGTAGGGCTCGGCCCTGTTCCACCTACAAAAACACCCAGAAATCACGCCGTTTTAAGCTGAAATCCGGGTTTTGAAAAATTTTCGGAGTGCGGTACCTCTCGGTGCCAAAAAAGCCTGTCCATAATCTTGACATCAGCGCCGTGTTCGAAGACAACCCGACTACCATTCCAGCCCGTAAAGACATTCTAGGCGAAGCAATTAATACGCTTAACGAAAAGGTAAAAGAAATTGTTGATGCCCGTGATTATTTACAGTGGAAAATTGATAACTATGATTCTCACATGATTGAATCCGAAAATAAATTATAGAAAACAAACGAGGTCCGGGCGATGATTGCCTGGACCTCGTTTATTCTTTTTGATTAAACTTTCGGGGTAGCTCCGGCCCCTCGCGGGGCTATCTAAAAACCACTCCAAAGTATTGACATTATTCCCTAAATAAATCACTCGTAAACAAAAATTGAACAGCATCTGTTTTTTCTAATTCGGTTTTAAGTGCCTCATACGCATAGATTGAAAAAGATGCAACTGCGATTTTTATTTTGCTATGAGACTTAATTTCTCGCCTCAAATCGTCTATTACTCGTTCATTCACATTATCAAAATTCTTCATATTATCCCAGCAGTCTTTCTCTAAAAATGTTTTCTACTTTCCAAAACGCCACCAGCGCTTTGATTTATCTTTTACACTAATATTAGCATCTTCAGACTGTTCTTCTGCATGAGCTTTATTATCTTCTGTTGTTAATGCTTTGAGGCTTTGTATTTCTGACTTGTATTCTTCTAGCAGTTTTTTATCCTGTAATGCTAATCGTTGTTGTTGATCTAGTAAGTTTTGTGTCTGATTCTGAATTTCAACTAGACTTTTTATCTGTTCATCTTTGATAGCTAACTGACCATCTCTTTTATTCAGTTGCTCTTTCAAATAACTAATTTGTTCAGACTTTTCATTAATTAGTTTATTTTTTTCAGTGTCTAATCCACTATCTAATACGTGTCTATTTTGGATATCTAAAGTATCTGAAATAGACATTTCGGAGTAACCCATATTTGATTTTATCTTTGATATTGCAGATTTACCAAGATATATAGTGCCGTCCAATCTTCGTATCAAATTGCTATCTAATTTAGACACTTGGTAATGTATTTTCTTTTTAGATACTCCCAACTCATCAGCAAGTTCTCGGATTGTTTTTAAATTTTCACTCATGATCTATATCCTGCCTTTTAACGATTGGTAGATACTGTTCAATCGATTTTTTAAGATACTTAGCAATATTCTTTTTCGAATAGTCATCTTGCTTGTCTCTGATATAGGCCAAGTGTTCTTTCACACCATTTAAACCACGTAACTTTTTTAACTCATCATATAATGGATAAACATTTTTTTGTAGCCCTGCCAAAATATCCGTGTCCGTTAAATCAAGATATGACAATAAAAAATGTTCCATCAATAACTTTGTATATTGACTTTTCATAGCTTGATAAACAAGCTTTTCTTCATTCTCTTCTTGCCTCATCTTACCGTCAATATAGGCTGGGTCATCTTGTTTGTAACTAGTATCGTCTGCCGCCTGTTTTTTCGTGATATGAAAGATAATACTGTCAATACTCCGTCCTTTTTTTACCTTATCGTACGCTACATTAAAGCTAGTACGATCTGTAATTTCTGCTAAAGGTTCTTTCAATACCCTAGTTTCAAAGTTTGCAAATTTTTTATATTCATTAACAGTATCAGTCATTTCTCGTAACTCATGCATCCTTATTATGGGATTACGATAACCTTCAACTTGTGCCTCTCGGCGTCCACCTTTAACGTGATAATGCTCATACTGATTGTAATTCATCGATAACCATCGATATAAAATAATAGCATATTTGCTATTTAATTCCGCAAGGTCTGACAAAGCATGTTGCGTAAAATTATTTTTCAGATTAATTAAATATGGCATAATTCGGTCACTGAACTCGATAGTGACTTCATCATGATAATCAGCCCATTTAACATAAGGAATCGGTACAATACTCTCAAAATCAAAACCTTTGTCTTGTTCTTTTTTAATCTGAAAAAAGGCTTGCTTTTGCATTTTTTCAACAGCTTCTTTAAATCGACTATGTTTGTTGTTGTCATCAACTTTAAAAAACGCAAACAACTCCCGTTTCGATAAATACACTGTTTGATCTTTGGGTGGATGATCCGTATCAATTAAAGACACAGCTAGCTCAAACATTTTGAGTGGCGTCTTATCCATTTTGGCAATGGACGTGATTAAACTATTATGTTCGACCACTTTACGTTTCGCCAAATCAGGCGCTGTCTGTTCTTTCCTTGAATTCAATTCTGTTATAATAGCCATACAAATACGCTCCTTTGTGCGTGTTATTAGAAGCATAAAGAAAAACTTTTAGCCAGGATTTTCTTTATGCTTTTATTGTACACCGAAGTAACTACATTTAAAGTTTTTTTGTAGACCTATACATAGTTTTTTGTAGACCTATGCATAGTTTTTTGTAGACCTATGCATAGTTTTTTGTAGACCTATTAGGTTATAAACCCTTGTCATTACTGGATTTATAACCACGCAAAAGAACAAAAGATTAAAATATATAAGATAAACTTATAATAGGCTATGCCTTCTTCACCTTTAAAAAATTATTTCAAAAGAGTTTATTCATATCACTATGATTGATAAACAAGCTCAGCGCATTTTATCGGAGGACCTTTATTGAAGATCCAGTAAGTTTAAAACTGCCTATTACATCGTCATAGGTAATTTTAAATATATATTGATATAAACAAAAATTTAAAGTTGCTTAGAATGTACATTCTAGCTATTAAAAGAACTTACCGACTGGTACAACTAAATTAACCAAGGGGCAATAACTAAAATAAAAAAATTACCATATTTGACTACGCCAATAAAATATACATACAAGAAAAACAAGTAATATGAAAATACAAGTAGAAAAGAGTTAGTCAGTTACCGTTTCACCCATATGACTCTCTATTCGCTATGTGTTGTATATAGCATTTAATGAGGTATCTTTTCAGAAATTTTTACCACGCACTGCAAATAATTAAACACAACTTAGATGACTTTCTATGATTTTTTAATTATGTAGATATGAATTACCTGTTTCATGAAAGGGTTTGCTGTGGTAAACTGAAAGCATCAATTAAATACAAATGCAAAAAAAAAGCCCCAAGAATTGGTGTTCTTGGAGATTGCTTTTTATAAGAAGTACCTTGTCGGGATTGGCGTCCCACTTGGTATGACTTGATGTGCACAACCACATCAAGATTTACTTTTAAGTATAACATATCTGGTAGCGGTGTAAAGTTTTTAGACAAGATATGGTTAGAAAAAAAGACAGGAAAATTCCTGGCAAAGACGATAACAACGGACTTTGTGGATCTTGATGAGAGAACCACAAAGCCTTTTTCTTTTGCCGGGGAGTAGTGTTAACCGATATCAAACAAGCGTATAACTCACGCAGCTAAAAAGAAGCCTAGGTGGACACTAGGACGTTAAGTGAAGGTCCTTGCTGTGCGCTCCATGGACAGTGTAAACAAAGAAATGGAGAGGAAATGCTAATTAGTCCACGTTTGGATAGCTAATTAGGATTCGGTCACGGGTTGCGCCGTGATGAAGACATAAAGCCTGCGGAGAAGCTGGTTCAGTAATGAATCGAAGTCGGTAGTCCCCGGATTGTGTAAAGGGTTAAACAGTTACCTATATGAAAAAACGTCTCTAAACCATCATTAGAGACGTTTTTTAGTTGTCAATATCTTCATATGTTAACAATATATAAACAACGTCAAAACACAACCGAATGGGTTGTAAGGGATAGCTTGCGCGTAATCTACTGTGACGAAAGTCAGTCGTTATGAGATGCACATAATGAAGCTCACCAATTGCCCCACTTAGGGGATTGTTGGTGAAATGTCGAGAGAGAGCTTTGCGAGCTGGTTATAACGATAGGATTTGAATTAGTCGTTTTGTTGTGAGGCATTGAGAGAGTTGGGTGCTGTTAAAAAACAGGTCAGTATACATAAAAAAATATTAGTTATGCGAAAAAATATGTAAGAAACCAAAATACGAACCCTGAGAGCAATCCTGTTGGTACAATAGCATACAAATAATTTTTTATTTCAAACCAGCTCATTTTTTTATGAGTTTGATTAATTTCAGTCGATAACCGATTAGCGACTTGGTCCATAGTCCTTTGAACGGTCTGGTTTAGGCTGTCGTTTAGGGCTTTCAACGTGGCGTTGTTGCTCTTTTGCAGACTGTTTATCTGTTGCAATTCGTCGATTGTTTTGCGATTGACCGTCTTTGTTTGTTCGTTGAACTGATTTTGAGCGTCTTTGAGCAGAGCGACTAATCGTTCTCTGCTGGTTTCTTTGCTGTTCTCTAAATTGTTCAAGGTCTCTTGAAAGGCTTGATTGACCTTTTGGCTGGCTTGGTCGATTTGTGTCAGCTGTTCGGTCAGTTCGATTTGTTGTTTGCTTTGTAGTTGAATTTGTGTGCCCTGATAGTTCCTGATTTCTTTCAGGGTCTGATTGAGCGCTGTTAAATCTGTTTGTATCTGGGTTTCTGGTATCTGTTTGGTTGCATCTTGGGTCTCTGGTACGTCTTTCCAACTCATTGTAAATTGCCTCCTTTTCGTAAGCTGTGCCAAGTTTATTGCCACGAGCTTTATAATTCGTCCCAGTTAGCTGATAGGTAAGGTCTTTACCTCGTTCCCATACATCTATTGCTTTTTGTTTTAAATCGTCTTTAAACGCTTGAAAATCGGAAATAAGTTGATTAGACATCGTGCTATCAACAGCCTGCCTGATTTGGTCTTTCCATGTGGGTTGCCCACGATCATGCATTTTAATTTCTGCCATAGAACGTTTTTCATAGCGTTCAGGATCAGGGTGCGTTACTTCTAGTCCATGTTTTTGTACGATTTCATCGGTGTTATGAACGAGCTTTTCACGATATTCTTGCCAATTTCCGTGCATTTTCTTGCCGGTTTCCAAGTCGATTGCCCCAATGACAGCGTGAATATGTAAGGCGTCCGTATTAGCATGCTCATATAGTGCCACTTGTTGATTAGGGTAGGTTTGTTGATACACTTCTTTGGCAATATCGAGCGCTTTTTGTTGGTCGTTTTCGTTTGTCGGGTCAAATTCTTTGGGACTAAACGAGATACGACTAGCATACGCTTGTGTTTTGCCTTGATTACCATACACTTCACGGACTTGTTTAAATTGACTTTTTGCGTAGTCAACATCAAGGTTTAGTCCGTCTTTTAAAACTGCCCGTTTTTCAGCGTAATTGACAAGGCGTGACGCGCTGGCAGACCGTTTTATGTGAGTTGTTGCCATATGTGTGCCACCTCACTTTGCAGTTCCTGCAATGCTTGGGCAGGGACATTGCCCCCTTGATTGGCATGTTTGGTTAATTGATTAAGATTGCCCCCGATTTTTGCTAATTGACGGGTCAATTCTTGGGCTTCTTTTGCGCCAATCTTAGGGGCAACGATCCGTGCCCCTTGTGCCTTCTTTTTGACAAAAGCAGGCACGGACATATTTAAAGTTTTTGCAGATTGCGAAAGCTTTAAATAGTCCTGCTCGCTCACTCTAAAATTGATTTGCCGACTGTCTTTCCGATTGGGTTGTTTATCGGATAGAGAGCTAGCCATATTGTGTTGTTCGCTCACAAACCCCACCCCCCTTTGTTTTGCCTTTCAGGCAAGTGAATTGATTGATTAAGCTCGTGAAACCCTTAGGGTTTCTACTCACATAATAAATCAATTCGTGGGGTTTGGCAAGCAACCCACATGCTAGCCACTTAAGTGACTGATTTGGTGCTTGCAAAGGGGACGCTAGCGCTCGCCCCTTGACCCCCTAGCTACGCAAACTCATGGAAAAATGACTAGCTATATGAGGCGTACCCCGAAAGTTAAAGTAACTTTCGGGGTTTTTCTTTATGACTAAGATATCAAAACAAACAAAACTTGAGGCAATCCTGGAATATTTTTCAGGGAACAAAAGTAAACAAGAAGTTGCTAAACGTTATGGCATACACTATACGAGTTTCAAGATGCTGTTAGAGGCGTATAAAACACACGGATCTGACGTGTTATTTAATCCTCCAAAACCAACTGGAAAATTTCGAGTTGAATTAGCTTCGTGGGCAATCAGAAATAACGCTTCGAATACTGAAGTTGCAGCTAAATTTGGCTATGTAGGCACCGCTCAAATAGTAAAGTGGAAAGAGATATATTCCAAACTTGGGCCAAATGGGTTATTGTCTATACAAAAAGGACGAAAACCTAAAATGCCTAACAAGAAGCCTAAGTCAGATAAACCGTTGACGGATCAAGAAAATCAACTCGCTCAACTCGAAGACGAAGTTCTTCGATTGAAGATTGAAAATGAAGCGTTAAAATTATTAGCCTCGATTCAGCAACGAACCGACAAATCTCAGAAGTAGCTTGCCGACTCGAGGCGCAATTTAAACTAGTAGATATTCTAAAGGTTCTTCCGATTGCAGAAAGTACAGTACACTACTGGAAACGAAAGTTTAAAAAGGAAGACCCCGATGAGCCACTTCGCGTGGCTATCAGGACGATTTGGGAAGCGGATAATCACTATGGTGTGCGTCGAGTTTATTTAGAGTTGCGAAAGCAACCTGAGTTCGCAAAGGTAAATCACAAGAAGATCCAACGACACATGCATGAGATGGGGTTAAAAGGCGTTGGGTATAACAAGCAATCGCGTAAGTATGATTCATCTAAGGGTCCTGAAGGGAAACGAGTGAAGAACAAGATTCACCGTCGTTTCAAGACTGATCGACCATTACAAAAACTATCTAGTGACGTCACGGAGTTTAAAGTTCCGGCCACTGGAGAAAAAGTATATTTAGAACCAATCCTAGATATGTACAACAACGAGATTCTTACACATTCAATTAGCACCCGTCCGAATCTCGAATTTACCCTACAACCGCTTAATCAGCTCGTAGAGCGAATGCCAGAACTTTCTTATCGAACAACCATTCACACTGATCAAGGTTGGCAATATCGGCACAGATCATGGCGTAAGACGCTGAAGAAAAACCGCATCATCCAAAGCATGTCGCGTCGCGCGACCGCTCTAGACAATGCGGTTATGGAAAGTTTCTTTAATAAATTGAAGGTCGAAATTGGCCCATTGAACAATTATTCATCGGCAAAAGAGTTGATTGACGCAATTAACAATTGGATACTGTATTACAACAACACACGAATTCAAGTAAAATTAAACGGCCACTCACCGGTAGAATACCGACAAATGGCCGCTTAATCAGCTAAAATATTTTACTTTAACTTTTTGGGTACGCCTCAATATGCTAGTCATTTTTCCATGAGTTTGCGTATGCCATTTGCGGAATAAATCCGCAAATGGCGTCTACCCGACGGGGGCTGTCTGCCGAATTATTTTGCATAATAAGCATGATTTCATCAAGACAAATTTCGCACTTGACGCATGCTCTAAGCAGGAGCTCTTCCAGCAGACCATTTCATGGAAAGTTCTGCCCGAACAGGGCAATCTAAGCTAGATTGATCGCAAAAAATATATTATGTAGTTACATATTATATTTTGATATACTAATTAACGGCAATTTGTCCTGAAAGGTTTTATTGTAATGGTATTTCAAATTATCTCGTTTAATATACTGATAAGCATTTTACTTAGTGATACATAAAAGTCGTGATACAATTAGCCGTAGTTCGAAAGGGTATTATGGTCACTAAGTTACACATATAAGTTTTTATGGAGGCATTGTAATATGGCAAATTCCTACGGAAATGATCCTTTTTTCAATAATGATATGGATGATATTTTTAACCAAGTATTTAAACGTATGGGGAATCCTAACTCAGATTCTGCTCGCTACTTGGTTAATGGTCAATCGTTAACTCCAGACGAGTTTACTCAATATCGAGCAACTGGTAAATTACCAGAACAAGCAAAAACAATTGAAGTATCTAAAGATGGACAACAAGCTCTTAAAAAGGGTGGTATTTTAGAAAAACTAGGAACCAACTTAACAGAACAAGCACGTGATGGATTGCTAGATTCAGTTATTGGACGTGAAAATGAAATTCAAGAAACAGCGGAAATTTTAAGCCGTCGAACCAAAAACAATCCAATTTTAGTTGGCGATGCGGGGGTTGGTAAAACAGCCATAGTTGAGGGACTGGCGCAAGCGATTGTAAATGGTAAAGTTCCAGAAGCAATTCGGGACAAAGAAATTTACTCTATTGACTTGTCCTCCTTAGAAGCTGGAACTCAGTATCGCGGTTCTTTTGAAGAGAACATCAAAGACTTAGTCAAGGAAGTTAAGGCTGTTGGCAATATTATTCTATTCTTTGATGAAATCCACCAGATAATTGGTACTGGTTCAACAGGTGGTGAAGACGGTGGTAAAGGCTTAGCTGATATTATTAAGCCAGCATTGTCTCGCGGCGAACTAACCGTTATTGGTGCCACTACCCAAGATGAATATCGCAATACAATTTTGAAAAATGCAGCTTTGGCTCGTCGATTCAATGATGTTGTAGTCAATGAACCTAATGCTGAAGACACTCTTAAAATTCTGAAGGGTATCAAAAACTTGTATGAAGAACATCATCATGTAAAATTGCCAGATGATGTTTTGAAGGCAGCGGTGGATTACTCCATCCAATATATTCCACAAAGAACGCTACCAGATAAAGCAATTGATTTGATTGATATGACAGCGGCTCATTTGGCAGCACATCAGCCTGAAAATGATGAAACAGCTTTAAAGGAAAAGCTCAATCAATTGCAAAAAGAAAAAGATCAAGCGGTGGAAAAAGAAGACTTTAAGCGGGCCGCGGATTTGAAGCAACAAATCGAGGCTGCTAATAAGCAAATTGATAATGTAGGTAAAAAGGAAGAAGTAGTGGCTACCGTTGATGATGTTGCTCAATCAGTAGAACGGTTAACGGGAATTCCAGTCTCAGATATGGGTGCTAATGATATTGAACGGTTAAAAGATTTGGATAGTCGCTTAAAGAGTAAAGTTATCGGTCAAGATGAAGCGGTAGCAATGGTTGCTAGAGCTATTCGTCGGAATCGAGCTGGCTTCTCAGAAGGTGAACAGCCTATCGGTAGTTTCCTATTTGTTGGTCCAACCGGGGTTGGTAAAACTGAATTAGCTAAACAATTAGCATTAGACATGTTTGGTGATAAGGATGCAATCATTCGATTGGATATGAGTGAGTATTCAGATCGGACTGCTGTTTCAAAATTAATTGGTACATCAGCTGGTTATGTAGGCTATGATGATAACTCTAATACCTTAACGGAACGAGTACGTCGAAATCCTTATTCAATTGTATTACTAGATGAAATTGAAAAAGCAGATCCACAAGTATTGACGCTTTTGCTTCAGGTAATGGATGACGGTCGTTTGACGGATGGACAGGGTAATGTAATTAACTTCAAGAATACCATTATTATTGCTACATCCAATGCTGGATTTGGTAATGAAAAGTTAACTGGCGATGCAGACAGAGACCAAACTTTAATGGATAAGTTGGCTCCATTCTTCCGTCCAGAATTCCTAAACCGGTTCAATGGAATCGTTGAATTCTCACATCTAACTAAGCAAGATTTAAGTCAGATTGTTGATTTAATGATTTCCGATGTTCAAAAAACACTAGCGAAAAAGGATTTGACTTTGAAAGTAACCGATGCAGCTAAGGATTGGTTGATGGAACAAGGATATGACGAAGCAATGGGAGCTCGTCCATTAAGAAGGGTGATTGAACAACAAATTCGTGATAAGGTAACGGATTTCTACCTTGACCACTTAGATATCAAAAACTTGAAGGCTGATTTGAAGGATGATCAAATCGTGATTGAGCAAGCCTAACTTAGCAAACAGCTTACTTTGGGCTTTGTTTACGGAAAGCGAGGATGACAGATTAATTTCTGTGATCCTCGTTTTTATTTGGGTTTTAGTTCAGAATAAGGATTATTGGTTTTGTTATTTTTAATAACTAAAATTTACCTAATAAAAGCTATCTTTATTAGACTTATGACCGATTTAAATGTAAACAAAAATGATAGTTTTTTTCTTCTTAAATTATGCATAGGGTATACCCTTTTCTAACATATCTTTATTTTGTGACAGAGAACGTGTGAATGATACAATGGCTCCCTTGCTAGCTGAATAGTCGATCAAAGTTGGTGCACCTGCATATGCAGTAATCGAAGCTGTATTAATGATCGCATCATGTTGGCTAAGTAACATGAATAATGCTTAGTTAGCATAAACATTCCCAAAACATTTGTTTGAAATGTTCTTGTAAACTCAGCAGCAGTAATATCCTACAAGTGTTCATGTACATGTTGCTCTCCTGCATTATTGACCAGGATATCAACCTTGGGGAATTTTTCTGTGATTTTATCCGCTAGTTCAACCACTGCATCTTCACTACCAATATCAGTGGCAAAAGCCAATGGCTCTTTACCAACTTCACTAATTCTCTTCGCTGTTCTATCAGCATCGGCGTCAGATTCATAATACACGAGCACAACTTGTGCTCCTTCTTTGGCGAATAAGATAGCCGTGGCGGCACCAATACCACTGTCACCACCAGTAATTACAGCGACTTTGTCCTTCAATGACTGGCCTGGCGCATAACCATATGCTTCCAATTTCGGTTGTTCGCTTAAATAAGCGTCTTCATCTTTTTGCAAATAACCCTTTTTGGTCCTTGGCTCTTAGGCCCATGTTCATGTGGCATGTTAACTACCTCCTCAGAAATTTGTTAATTTTTGGATTGCGGCACAGGTAAAAATCACCTAAGTTGCATTTAAGAAAAAAGAGGCTATCAACCTGATAGTCTCTTTACTTTTATTATTTACCTCGTTAAGGAAAGCGGTAAGAATGTAATGTGACGGTATAGTAACCCTATATATTATAGCTTTACCACCTTTTCTACCAATCTTCTTGTAGAAATCTTTGTCGTGGGTGTCAGCAGTTTTTTCACCGCCCTTTTGCCCCGCTTATTCTCTCGTCATTTTCTAGTCATCTCTATCTTTAGCCATACAGTGAACCTCCTTAGGTTAACTTATGCTTTTAGAAATAATTTCCTTAACGATTATGCACATACTAACATGCCTATAGTGGCGTGAAAATATAACGCTTCCTGTTATTTTCCTTAGGAGTTATCGATACTTGGCAAGCCGACAACGTCATTTGGCCAGCTGCTAAGCAACGTCTTTAAATAGGTCAGCCAGGCTACTATTTTACCCAGAGCTAAGGTAGGTATGAGGTGAGTTTCCACAATCATGACCACTATGAGTTTATACCCTGAGTTAGTCCAATCACTAACAGAGAGCTGAAATTTGGTATAGTGGCTGCTATCGGGGTTTAAATATAAGACGGCAAAACCCACTTAGAACTAATTTTAAGTAAATTAAAAACGATACTAACAGCCTCGTATTGGCAGTCAGTATCGTCTTTGGCTAATTATCTTTAGTAAATGAGTACCTGTATAGCTAGTTGCCAAGAATTATTTATTCCCATTGTCATTCTCATTTGTTTGATCACTTAATTTATGGTCCAATTTTTCTAATTGGTTATGAGCAAAATCTCGCCCGCCCAAACCAAAGGCGAGGGCGAAGGCCACTGCAAGGCCACCGACGATAAACAGGAATGCGGTGTTAACGATACTATTGGCAAAGTCTAGTTGGTCTAAGGCCATAAAGACGGCGAAAATTCCAAAGACTACTTGGGTAATCATACCGAGCCATTTATTTTTAGTAGCGTTCGTAAGGACTTTCCCGACAAACTGACCACCAAAGAAACCAAGCCCTAGAATTATCACAGCAAATAATAAGTTCGGTAAGTAGCTAATGATTGCCTTTCCTACCGTGTCTAGCACTTCGAGCTTAAGGGCGTGTAAAGCTTCAACAACGAAGAAGAGGCCTACAATGGCTGCAACAACCTGACCTAAAATTTTGGAAAGAGCAGTTGTTGGAGCTTTTTCTTTAGGGTAGGCTTCTGCCGCCATTTTATCGATACCAGTATTGGCCAACAAACTCGTAACAAGATTACCAGCAACCTTTGCAATCACGATACCGACTGCCAGTAAGATTACAGCAACCAAAATGTCTGGAATAGCAGCTAAGATACTATTCAAAACGGTAACAAGTGGCTTTGTGATCGTTGAGATCTTAAGCGCTTCTAAAGCAACGATCGCAATTGGAATCAAGACAAGTAAGTAGCAGACCATCGCCAAAACATTGGCAATTGAGTCTTTCGTATCTTTGTTAGGCGACGTACCAACAAATTTATCAATGTAATGATCAACTTTTAGGGTAGCTGCTAAATTGTAGACTAAGTTCTTAACAAGCTTGGCAACGAGGAACCCAATCGTTAGTAAGACAGCTGCCAATAAAATATTAGGTAAGTAGCTTAAAATGTAATTCATCATGTCTGTGATTGGCGATGCGATTGAATCCAAGCCAAAAGTTGTAAAAATTCCTGGCAAAAAAAGTAGCCAAACCAAATAATAGAATATCTTACCAAGTGCAGTTATCAAAGCATCTGCCTGTTCCATATTAGTAAAAATATTCCATTTAACAAAATATCGGTCTAGATGAGTTTTTTTGAAGCCCTTAGTAATTAGATACTTAATAAGTATAGCCAAAAGCCATGCAACTAGTATTAATATTAGCCCTTTAATCAGAGTAGGCAACATATTTTGAAATGACTGCCATAATTTTGTAATATCCATAAAATGATTCCTTTCTACAATTGAGAATAACTACGCGTAGATACTATCATAGATAAATAATTTTGTAAAAAATTATATTTATTTAGTATCATCTTATTATAATACTATCTAAAAGATCATACTTCATAAAGACACTCAGATTTAACTACTTTGTGAATTAATACTATGATAGACATTAATATATATAAATTTTTTATTTAACAAGATATTTTAAATAAATGTTCTACAATATTTGGTACCGAGGACTAATCTGTAAGATTAGTCCTCGGTACCTTTTTGTTATACTTGTATATAATTTATGGCAAGCACAAAAAACAGATCAGCTGTAATTAGTCTGTCACACAAGATCCCTCTAGAAATGACCTATAACGTGGGGAAGTATATCGAGATTTTGATTGGAATTAAAGTCATACCGCGTATTTGATATCATGCATAATTCGTTATAGCAATAGTCTGTGTTACTACTTTAAACAGTATTCTTACCATATTTGAACTGCTGTTAAAACGATTATTATGGATTTATTTATCCCTTATCGCCAGATGATTCATGATTTATTTCTACATGGCCAAATCATTACCGATCGATTTCATGTCGTGACATAAGTCTATCGTTCATTGAACACAATTCGTATTCAAACAATGAAAGATTCATATTACAGGAACACGGACTTATAGGCAATTAGATAATTATTGGAAATTTATTTTGAAAGATGGAACCGCACTAAATTACATTGATTTTCGTAAGCGTCGTGGTTATCGTTATGCTTATCTAACAGATCAAGAGGTTATTGATTATCTATTGGCTTTGTCTCTAGAACTACGATCTGCTTACAATTTTTATCAAGATGTGCTGTACACTGCTCGTTATTAGGACTCCAACCAATTATGGGAAACTACCAAAACTGATTATCAAGATCCACGTTTCCAACGATTACCTGAAACTATGAAAAAATCGCGCCAAATGTTAAAACACCACATATCAGAAATTTAAAATAGCTTTATTTACACATTCTCAAACAGATCCGTAGAAATGACCAACAATAAGATAAAAGCTATCAAACGGATAGCATATTCATTTCACAATTTTGAACTATTTTGTTTACGTATTTTAATTTCTTTTCAAGAAGGTCCCTATTTGTAAAATTATAAACAAAAAGCAACCAAATTTATGAAAAATTCAGTCGCTTGAATAGCCTTTAGTATTAGTTAACGAGTAAAAAAATCACTCTGCCTTTTTATAGTCCGCTGGTGCTGGCCTACCCTTAACTTCTTTCTGAGGGCTTAATGAAGTAGATTCTTCTTCACTCTTATCTTTTTTTGTACTATCTTTAGTCATAGTAACCTCCTTATCTACTTAATACTATACATTCGATACTAATTAATTGTAACAAAATACATCCATAACATAAAGCCTCCATGATTGCCAACATAAAGAGGCATTGTATCACATAATTGCTGGGAATTTCTTTTGAAATTATATTCATGGGCTTTTTCAGCTAGTAAATAATTAATCAGGAGTTTAATATTCATAATTTTCACTTCCGCTCATATCAAGGGTTTCAGCCGTTTTAATTAGATAGTAAAATAATGCTCGCTAATTATATCGTTTTGGTATTTACCTATTACGTACTCCCACAAAGCGTCATACAACTTACGTTTAGCAGGGTCATGGTTATGTGAAGAGTATTCCCAAAGTTCCTGTAAGTCAACCATTGGCGGTTCAAAAAATATGCGCGTCCTAAATTGACCTCACCTATTCCCTGGTGTAAATCGCTAGTAACTAAGGGATCTTCGGCAGCCACTACTTTGTTAATTTGCTTTTCCATTGTCAACATTGAGGCCCCAGTTTGGGTCATCACATAGTGCCTATCTCTCTTCCAACTAAACATCTTTAATGGGAACACCCGCAACACTCATGGCTTCCTTTCTTTTTAGCCGTTCAAGTTAAATTCTTTTTTTAATAGTTGTTCTAAATATCTAGAAGCTGTTAGCTCTTTTTCTTTAGCACGTCTAGCTAGTTTATTAGCAATGTTTTGTTTTAAAGTGTAAGAGTTTGAAATTCTAGGTGCAGGGGTTTCATTTATTACTGGGTTACTGTTCATACTATCCTTTAATTGGTCCATTTTATCTGCCTCCTTTCTATCACATGTTTTTGATTAGTTCATTAAGAAACTTAGAAGCAGATTTAAAATTATGTTCTTTTGCTAAAGCGTCAAGTCTCTTTCTGACACTTGGTTGAAGTGAAAATGTATAATTTTTTGTTCGTTCATCTTCATCTGCATCATTAAATACAGGAATTACTAATTTATCTTTGGGTTCAAATTGCTCTGTTTTTTGTAGAGCTTGTTTTATCTGTTTATTCTCTGGGTTAAATGCCATATCCAATTCTCCTTTATACTTAATATGCATACGTACTAAGTATACATATGATTAATAAATATATCTATTGTCTATAATCTGTTAGTAATTTCTTGGAATGTTTTATCAATATTATCAAAAAATTCACGTTGATTAATATATGTCTTATGATCTAGAGCCATTGTTGATAACGACGTTTTATCAAGTGTAGAACGATTAAATAATTCTTTTTCTGGAACTGTTGCAAGGACGTTAGGGTCATCTTTTAATGCTTCTAGCAGTTCGTGGGAAGATTTAGTATTATGTTTAATCATGTTAGCAATAAAAAATAACTTAGCAGTTACATAAGATTGTCTACTAGAATAATCTATTGCTTCTTTTTGTAATTCGTTTATGCGTTCTTCTAAATTAAATTTTGCATTGTAGCCATGTTCACTAGGTGTAATTGGGCTAAGTATAGCGTTACTAATAATCACTGCATTTTTGGTTGCCGTAGAAAAATCAGGGTGACTATCCAAAATAATATAATCAAAGCGTTCTAAATTCAAACGATCATAGTTATCTGATAACCACATGTATAGCAACATATTTTTATTTGTTTTATTTTCCAGATCTCTTTCAATATCATCTAAGTGCATATCTCCGGCAATTAAACTAATATTGTCTTTGATTTCATGTATTTTCACTTTGCCTCTTCCTAAAAAGATATTTCCGACAGTTTCTGCACTATCATAAATTCCATAGGTTTGAGTTAAATTACTTTGATGATCTAAGTCGACAAACAGGACGTTATTGTTGTGGGAAGCTAACCACTCACCATAATTAAAGGTAAGTGTTGTTTTGCCAACGCCACCCTTTATGGCTGAAAACGTAATAATCTTCATTATTAATCCTCCTCATACGTATTAAGTATGCTTAATATTTACCCTTATAAGTATAATAGCATAGCATAATGATGTTTACAATTAATACGCATAATTTATATTTATACGTATAATTATAAGGGATAAATATCTTTGAATCGCCTTTGTTGTGTACGTTCGCTAATGCCTGTCTTTCTAGCAATCATTTTGTAAGTCATGCCTTGTTGGCGCAACTCATAAGCTAAACGTATTTGTTCATCTGTGTAGGTTTGTGGGCGTCCCTCATGAAAATAGGGGTCATGTGTTTTAGCGTATATTTTACCCTCTTGGGTTCGTGTCACAATCATGTCTCGTTCAAATTGGGCAAAAGCACTAAAAATAGTAAAAATTAATTGCCCTGTGGGCGTGTTATCAATTAGTCCCATGTTCAGAATATTAACTTTGATGTTACGTTTAAATAGGTCTTGAATTATATCAAGGGCTTCTCTAGTATTTCGTGCGAAGCGATCTAATTTTGTCACAATCAATGTATCATTTGCTTTTAGTTCATTCAGCAATTTATTAAATTCAGGGCGTTCAGTCGTTGTACCAGTAAACTTTTCTTGATAGATTATTTCAGCGCCTGAATTTTTTAAACTCTCAATCTGATTTTCTAATTTTTGATCCGTGGTACTTACTCTGGCGTAACCGTATTTCATCTTATGTCTCCAATCTGATTTATATAGCAAATTTGATACTTTTGCAGTAAAAAAGGGTATGTATTTATGGCGGTAAGTTATGACGCATTCTAACACCTTTAATTATAAGGCACAAAAAAAGGCGACACAACTGTTAAGTTATGTCGTGCTTTAATGCATATTACATTATAACGAAAGTTAAATTTAATATAATCTCTTACTGTCTTTAAGTTGATGCCCTCTAGTTAAAATTTATAGGTTAAGAAATTGGAAACTTTTTTTCAAAATCATTACTCCCAGAACCAATCTTGAATCCCTCACTTACAGATGTAAAGGGCCATCGTAAAATGTCATAAATGGGTCAAAAGGCATGTCGTATAAACGACATCTTTTAGACTGTTTATGGCATTTTTTGTTTCAATATTTTTGTATAATATCTTCATATTAGGAGGTATTATA
>NZ_CP192270.1:0-26966 GCF_051903945.1 Weissella paramesenteroides
ATGGAATCAGTGCTTGTGCGTGGTTTAAGTGTTGAAACGATTAAGTCGTTAGATGAAGAAGCACAACGTAATCAGGTGTCGCGGAATACTTTATTACAGATGTTGCTAAGTCGTTTTGCGAAAGAAGTTGCCTTATATAATGCAACGGAAATTTTATTAGAACCAATTGATGATGTGAAACGGCAGTTACAAACCTTAGAGATGGTGCAGCGTGAATCAACTAAAAATATTAGTCATGATTTGTTAGCACTAAATCAAAGTATTCGGCAACTAATTAAATATATGTATGATGATACGTTTGGAGAGGAGTAAATTATGGATAATTTAAAAGCATTTCGAGCAGCATTACAGCGTAAAAATCGGCGTCGTTTTAATTACGTTAAGGCACAATTTGAAAAATCAGATGCGCAACAACAGCAGTTGACTGAAAATGATGAAGTACAAGGTTTAATGAATGTTGAAAAAATTGTGCAGCATGAACCAGTTGATAAGACAGTACGACAAAAACAGATTGCGATTTCTTCTAGTGATCGGGAAGTTTGGTATCGTGATGCTTTAAAAGCGTGGTTAGGTCAGCATCCAGAAGCTGGTGTTGCAGTTGATAATAATGCTGGTCTTTATCGATTTGCGTTGGAGTTCTTTGTTAATCAGGTCATTTTACGTCCTAAGAATAATACATTGTCGTATGGGGAGTTATTAAATCATATGCAAACTCTTAATGAGCCTGATCCGATATTGGCTGATATTAATTTTCAGTTGGAAACGAAATTAGAGGATCTTAAAGAAATTACGTCTTTTATTTCAGCAATGGAGTATTTGGAAAATATGCAAGATTTTGGGCCGGCACGTCAAATTGATGAGGTGATTCAAACTAATATGCATTCAGAATTTGATGAGACTAGTCAGTATGCAGCAGATTATGCAGCTTATCAAAAATTGCGTAAACGTGACTTATTAAATAAACGTCAACGTCATGATGATGAAGGTTTAGAATTTAAGCATTAGCTAAAAAATAATGAGTAACGATACTTAACATAATCGTTACTCATTATTTTTTAGCTAGTGAATTAACGTTTCTTATTCCTAATGAACAAACATAATTATTGTAAATAACCATAAGTATAAAGCTAACAATGTAAAAAAATCATTCAAAATAATGGCTTCAAAAATAGTCATTTTATTTGTTCAGTTTAGTGCCAGAAATGCCACCATTTTTTAGATGAGGTTTTTGTGTTTTCTTGAATGGTAGATTTATTGTGTTCGGTTTCTGAGTTCTCAGTTTTGGGTTGCTCTATTTTTTGTAATTCTTGTATCTTTTTTTCTGCTATTAATTGTAATTGTTGTGATTGATCTAGTAGCTTGGTTAGATTATCTATTTGTCGGTCTTTGCTAGCAATTTGTTTGTCTTTGGTGGCAAATTGTTTGTCGCGTTCGTTCTTGAGATCGTTTATTTGGGCTTTTAAAGCAATGATTATAGCTTGTTCACTGTTTTGTTCTTGTTTGTTCTCTTTGTCGCTTTTTATGTGCTCGTTTGGCGACAAAGTCTTTGTTACTTTGTCACGGATAATTTTTTCGGTATGTTCGTTGATAATGTTTTTACCAGTGTTATCTTTTTGTTGATCTTTTGGTGATAATCTTTGGTAATGGTATTGAATGGTTTGTTTTGATACTTGTAGCTCTTTTGCTAGTTCTCTTATAGTTTTTGTCACTACTTGCGTACCTTTCTGGTTGATTATTGTTTGGGTTTAATTATATGTGAATATTGAAAATTTAAAAGGGCATAATGTTTTAGTGATTTTGTTGTGTACCTTTGTTCAGAAACGTATTCTACAAGCATTTTTAAAAGTTTAGGTGGGTTAGTGTCTTGTTTTGTCATTTGTGGTATCAGCAGAAACGAGGTAATCATTGCAAATGCGCACTTACACACAACATGAAGTTGTGCCGTGCTAAAAACCTAAAATTTTGTATCAGAAGTCGACTAATCGACAACAAAAAAGGACGGATCTAGTTATCCGCCCTGTCATCACATCATTCAGTTTCTTTATCGATTTCATTTGATAATTTCTTAACAAAAAAATGTTCTGTTCCAGTTAACGGATACTGTCTTTTTACGTAAACTTCTTTAAATCCAAATTTAGGATAGAAATCTTTACCTTGAAAATCAAATGTATATAAAAATATATTTTTACAATTACTCCGTATAGCTAAATCTTCGGCTTTTTTTAACA
Source organism: Weissella paramesenteroides (assembly GCF_051903945.1). GTDB lineage: Bacteria > Bacillota > Bacilli > Lactobacillales > Lactobacillaceae > Weissella > Weissella paramesenteroides_A. The sequence goes on from NZ_CP192270.1 coordinate 2,229, forward strand.
AATCCCGACCTAACCCATTTTTGCGCAAACTCTCATGAATAACTAAATAGTCTATATCCATCCAATTACCAAATATTTTTCCTGAAATACCCCCCATAATATTCTCACTATCATCTTTTATGTAAATAGCAAAATCTGTTTGATTTGCAGTTTCAAAATTTTGCTTATTATACTTTCTGATCATATTTTGTAATGTCATTACGTCTGATTTTTCTGGTAATAATGTTTCTTCAAATTTCATAATTGCTTCCCCCAAAATAAAATTAAACCCTTACTTATTATTCAATACTTCGCCTGTATCTTTATCAATATCTGCCCGACCATATCGACGTTCTTGATAAACAGCATCGAAATATAACCTTATCAGTCCAGTATGAGCTCTCAACACTGAATTTATAATTTTCATACTAGGCAAGCCATATTCAACCCCATGTAATTTAACAAAGCGCCTTAATTCACGCATATTTTAAATTATGATCGTCAATTAAATCGCAAACATCATTCAACATATCGTCTTTATCTTCAACATCAAGCGTGACATATCGGTCAATATCAAAATTATTCAGCAATGTAATGTCAGCTTTAGAATATTTATGCTTATGCTTTTCAATAGCGTCTTTTGATTCATGTGTCAGATACAAATAAATATTTTCCATACTCTGAACAACTATTTGAACCTTAGCAACACTTTTAACGCCTAAAACTATTTGGATTCTCTTTCTAACACTGTCCGATGTAACAGGATTTTTCGTCACATAAACCACATGATAATGGGCCTTTTTATATATTTGTCCCTCAACATTGCTTTTATCTTTATCATGCAACGGACTAATCGCAATCGGAACACCAATTAATTCCAACCGTCGTTTCCAATCCATTGGAATACTTTCTGGAGATAACAAAAAAGTGAAGTATCTTGCCTTATCTTTAGCCATAATGTTAAAATTACCTTATCAGAACGAGCAATTAACGAGCAAACTTTTCAGCGGGTGCGCTCTTTTTTTATGCTCATTTCTGCCCTTTCGCTTGATTTTTGACAACTTCAGCCATGTAATTTCGCATGTCATAAGTAACAATTTTTCCTTGAGCCAATAATGCTTTTTTATATTCGGCATACAAATCTTTAGGAATACGGATAGTGACACTTTGCATTTCTTTTTTTTCAGCAGTCATAATTTAATCACCCCTAACTTAAATAGCTTCATACATACATTATAAAGCATTACATAGATGTAGTAAAGCATTACAAATTTAGCCATTTTCGCCAAAAATGTCGCTCAAATGTCGCTCAAGCAAAAAGTGACTAAATCCCTTGGGAGAGTAAGGATAAAACCACATAAAATTCAATTTTGGCACTCGGCACTTAAAAGGGGGGGGTCGTAGTACGGGAGCAAAAATCGCTCCCCCCCTCAGCGCTAAGAATTTATTTACAACACAAACCAAAAAGACGGTTCAGCAAAAATCGCTGAACCGTCTTTTTTAAACCCTTGGGCGCTGTCGCCCCAAACCCAGACCAAGCTGAGCCAGCTTGACCGCTATCGTTCGCCGCCACTGGGCTCGGGAAAACAAGGGCTTGTTTCCTGCTCATCAGGCTTTGGGTTTCGTACATTCTATCAACTCCTTAAAGCCTCCAAGAGGGGCTAATATCGCCTGTAAGGCTCAATAAGCCCCTCTAAGTCGATTTACCGTTGACAGACAGTTAAATAGCTCACTGTTAGCTAAAATCGCTTAGAACGCAAATAAGAACCTTTAAAATTAACGTTCAAAAATAAAAAAGTTCGAAGGAGCTAGCGACTGAACTTATTTATTTTTGAATGTTCCAAACTGACGCAGTCAGTTACGTTTGAGCAACGCGAATTCTGATACATTTTTTAGCAATTACATCAGCCATTTATGAGTGATGTGTAAGTGCGCATTGTCATGATAATGCGCACTTACACTCTTGACACCTGTCAAGAGTAGTTTGCCAAGGATTTCATCCTTGGTTTTTCTCTTGTATCAGAAGGCTAACGCCAACAATTAATTAATCACATTATGCAGGATCCAACGGCTATAAGATAACCGGGCACTCATCGTAATTAACCACGGATGAGTGACTTCGAAAATTTGTATTTCCGTTTCTAAGTACAGGAGTGTTTTACCATGATTAAAGGTTAAAATTGGTGCTGGGAAATCGGGTCTGGTTGCAACCTGATGTACGCTTTGCCGTGATTTCATCTCCCAACGTTCTTTTAGATCTTCTCGTGATAAAAGTTTTGGTAACTGCTCTTTCTCAACTAACACTTGTTTTGTGAGTTGTGCCGTTAATTCTTCCTTAGCGGCATTGGGATGCCAATCATTTAAAATATCATATGCGTTATTACCTAAATCTAATTCCATGAATAGTCCTCCTAATGTGGCATGGTTACAAGATAAAATATTCACCGCGGATAGTAAACTTTACTATCATCGCCATGAAATACTTCAACGCTTAGATGGTAATAATTATCATAGATACCAGCTTGATACATCGCTTCCGTGATGTTGTGTAGCATGGGCGGTTCTAAGATACGTTCACGTAGCAACCAGAAATGTTCATTATCATTTTGAATAAACACACAGCACCGTTTATCTCTCACATTAAACACGCGGATTTCACGGCCGTCATCATAGCGAATAATAGCTTGTAAGGGTAAATTATCATTGGTCATGTACTCATCAAAATTAGTCATGATTCATCACCAAAATAATGATCCAGTAATAGATAACCCAGTAGGTCAGTATCACCAGTATTATCCATGGTGGCGTCAAAATGAGCAAATACGGGCTAATTTAGGAAGATTAGTTGGCGTTATTACCCAAAATCAATTTGATCTAACATTGTTTCGCGACTTGCTTGGTCTAACCCAAGGTAAGTCAGGGTCATGGCCTCACTCGAATGATTCAATAGGTGCATAACTAAACCAATGTTGTAATTTGACTGCGTATAGACGCGGTAAGCGCCTGTTTTACGCATGGTGTGCGTGCCTAAATAGTTGATACCTAGTAGATCACCAACACGCGCCATCACTTTATAAAACTGTTTCTCGGTGATATGGCGATCATGATGGACTGTCGAGGGGAATAACCACTCAGAATTGATATTTTCTTGGACCAGCCAATCATGATATTGCAGCAAGTCTTGTTGCACGGGTTTTAAATATAATGTATTTGCTTTACCCGTCTTTTTATCATGAATAAAGGCCGCGTGTTTAACAGATCCATCTGGATTATAGACATCGGATTTCTTTAACGTCATGACATCACTCACACGTAGTAGCGTGGCCTTACCAACTTGAAAGATAGTGTAGTTACGGCGACCCGCCCGAAAACTATCTAATAAGGTGTCTTGTACCATTTTTAAGACGTTAGAGTCTTTGATTGGCAGTACGATTTGTTGAACCATAGATTAACCTTTCCAGCTTCTTTTTTAGGGCTATTATATCATTTATAATAAAAACAGCCCCTATTATCTACATGATAGATAATAGGGGCTGTTTTTATCAGGTTTTAGAGGGTGATTGTAATTATAATCCCTAATCAGGGTGTCTTAATCCATATTGTAACCGAAAGATATAATCAATAATTCCTGCTTTATCCAAGAACACGAAGATATATGAATATGACTAGTTGCATGAATAGTGCCAAAGCCAAAAGACTACCCAGTAATTCCAAGTTTGCGTATTGCGCAAACATAGTAGCAATCAATTGATAAGAAGTGCTTTTTAACGTGAATAAGTAAGGCTAATGCTGCTGTCCAACCGTAATCCAGAATTATTACGGTCAACAACTCGGTATTAGAACGGCTATAGTTCGTAAGCTTGGCAAGCCGCCAACTTGCGAACTTTTTTAAATCAAAATGTTGACACGGTGTCACCGATGCCTTATATTCGTCTTATAGATTAATGACACGACGTCACTATAGGAGGGCACCATGGTATCAACAACATTTAAAAACTTATCTGCTGACAAGCAAACTAAGATTCGCCGAGCACTACTCAAGGAATTTACCGAACAGCCACTGGCAACTGCCCAGGTTGCTCCCATTGTTAAAACAGCCGGAATTGCTCGTGGAGCTTTTTATAAATACTTTGATGATTTAACTGACGCATATCGGTATTTATACGGTGTGGCAATGCAAGATATTCATAGCGACATTTCCGATGAGACTGGCGGCAGATTTGATCCACAATTCTATTTGGATCAGGTGGCAGCGTTTGTGAAGGGGGCCAAAGACAGTCGTTACTTTGGACTGATCAAAATGCATCTGATGAAAAATGAGTCGCTGATTTCACAGGAACCCGTAGATCCTAAGACCGTGAATGCACAGGAATGGGCTACCATGATCCTAAGCCATGAAGCAATCAAGCAGATTATTATTAATCCGGCTCATGAAGCGCTGGTCATGAACAGATTGTCGAAAACATTGGAGTTGTTAGCAGGAAAGGGGAATGCATCATGTATTTAGCTTTGAAAGAGATTCGACACGAAAAATTGAGGTATGGACTGATCATCGCGATGGTCACGTTGATTGCGTACTTGATTTTTATTTTAACTAGTTTGGCGTTTGGACTTGCAGGGGAGAACACTCAGGCGATCAATTCATGGGATGCCAAGAGCGTGGTATTGAATAAAGACTCCAATATCAACTTGTCTCAATCGACCATTACAAATGTTCAGGCCAAAAACGACAAGTTAACTTCTAAAGAATCCTTGATTGGATCAACACCGGTGGTCGCAAAATACAAAGGCAAGGAAAAGATTTCCGGACAATTTGTTGGAATTAAGAACAGTCAGTTCATTTATAAAGAATTGAAAGTATCGTCTGGACATAAAGCTCATGGTAATCATCAAATTGTCGTCGATGAAAAGTTTAAAGACGATGGATATCAATTGGGTGACAAGTTGACGCTGAACTCATTTGACGACAAGTATGAAATTGTCGGATTTACCAAAAATGCCAAGCTCAATATCTCACCAGTGATTTATGGCAGTTTGCCAACCTGGAAATACTTACGCGGGATGAATAATGTACCAGTTGCGGGAAGTGCAATTGTCTCACGGAATGCCAAGTATAATGCGCACAATTCACATCTAAAAACCTACTCGATGAATGAGTTTATCAATAAACTGCCTGGATATTCTGCTCAGAATGCGACCTTTGGCTTTATGATCGGCTTCTTGATGATTATTTCTCTGGTCATTATCGCAGTGTTTTTGTACATCTTGACGATGCAGGCATTACCGACTTATGCCGTTTTACGTGCACAGGGAATTCCCGCACGTGCTTTGGTGACAACGATTACCAGTCAGTCGTTGATTTTGATGACTTCTGGGATCATTCTGGGTGGCCTGTTGGCCGCAGCGACCGGTTCATTAATTCCTGTTGGCGTCCCGATGGCGTTTAACATTCCGGTGCTCACGTGGATATCAATTGGTTTGATGATCATGGGTGTGATCGGAGCGGCAATCCCAGCTCAAAAGATTGCAACTGTCGACCCTGTCAGTGTTATTGGAGGTTAAAATATGTCAGTAATTGAATTAAAAAACATTAATAAATATTTTGGATCCGGCATCAGCCGTGTGCATGTGCTCCATGACATCAATTTTTCTGCAGAACGCGGCCAATTGATCTTAGTGGTCGGCCCATCCGGCTCAGGTAAGAGTACCTTTTTGACGATTGCTGGAGGTTTACAGACCCCGACTTCGGGTTCCGTTGAAGTTGAGGGTCAAGCGGTGGATGATTTAACCAAAGCCCAACGTGATCAACTAAGACTAAATCGAATCGGGTTTGTCCTTCAGTCGTACAACCTGGTGCCATACTTGAAAGTCAAAGAACAGTTCGAATTCGTGAATAAGGTTAAGCGTCAAGGCAATATCAATAAAGATGATTTGGCAGGTTTACTTGAGCAACTTGGTATTTCTCAACTAGTTGATAAGTATCCCAGTGAGCTGTCTGGTGGCCAAACACAACGCGTGGCCATTGCCAGAGCATTGTATGCTGACCCGGATATCGTTTTGGCAGATGAACCAACGGCCGCTTTGGATAGCGAGAAGGTTGCTGAAGTAGGCAGACTATTCAAAGACTTGGCCGAAACGCGGAATAAAGCAGTTGTCGTCGTCACGCATGACATCAGACTATTGGATTTTGCGGATAAGACGTATGAAATCTTAGATGGCAAAATCAGTTTGAAGGATAAGGAACACATGTTGGATCGCTAAGGAGCCATATCCCACTTCTGTTTGAGCCTAAACAATCTCCAATTCAATTGAAATAACAAACTCCATCGTTGTTCCGCCGGCGTCTACAAGGCCTGAAACTAAATTATTTATTTAATTAATTTAATTAATTAAATTGTTTATTTATTGATGACCAGGACCGTATTTCTAAACTTCTTTTATGGTTTATTATATCGCTTAACAAAAAAACAGCCCCCATTATCTAACCGGTAGATAACGGGGGTTGTTTTAATCAGTTTTCACAGGGGCGATTATATAATTATAGACCCTAAAGTTGCTTGCAGTGTTGTAACTTGGTGGTTCTCTATTCAGTTACTAACTGTTGGACAGTGTCGGATATGTGGATTTGTGTCTTATACTTCTTAAGGTCATGCTTGTTAGTCGCTGCATTTCCCTTATGGTTTAACAAGGCATCTAGCGCTGCTAAGTTGCTAACATAAGTCTGATTAATGTAGGTGCGAGGCACAATACGTGCAACTTTAACATAACTACCCTTATGATAAGCCATCACATAAGGATCTTTGACGCCAGGATTAAGCCCCGTCGTTAAGGTTAATTTGGTCCATTCATTTCCCATCGTATTATCGGTGAACCAAGCGGTCCAGTAACCATTGGTCGCCTTATTATTAGGCGAAATTTCTTTTTCACTAGGTAATTTAGTGTACCCGACTTTATAGGATAAAAACGGATCAAATCGATCAATCGTCCCAATACCTTTATAATATCCCAAACATAAAATACCAATACTAACCAGTGCTAGTGCAATCAAGCCACCTAAACCAAAAGTCCAACGACGATAACGACTTTTAAGCTTAATATCATGATCTATCTGGGTGGCCAAAGAGGGTTCTTTATCTTTTTTCATTGTAATCTCCTCGTTAAATAGAAGTTTTTCGAGCGAGATGTTAAACAATTGACTCAACGCATGCAGGGTCTCTAAACTTGGCATATTCTTGCCAGTTTCCCAAGTTGAGACCGTTTGACGGGTCACATGCAATTGTTGAGCTAACGCTTCTTGAGTTAAATTAGATTGTCTGCGCAAGCTCTTGATATCGTCTTTAAAGCTCAAATCTCACTCCTCCTAAATCATAATCAAGGATCTAAGGCAATCCTAGCAAGAATTACTAGCATTAGTCACGCAAATGTTACTTGCATAACTGGATAGTTCGGTTAATTTGCCAATACAGCACGGAATAACCTTGTATAACATAAAATCTAAAGCCGTTCTTCAGAGCGTTAGTACGCTCTGAAGAACGGCTTTAGAAATGATCAAAGATCTATTTGTTAGAAGACCCCCAATTTAACGATCTACTTTTTCTATCTCTATAGCTTGTATAACCAAGAAATCAAATAGACTTGCTAAATCGACGTTACCGTCTCTGAATGCAGGTGCTATTTTAATAAGTAAGTCTAAAGTTAATGAGTTATAGCCATTCTCATAATAGCCCCTTGAATAGTTAAAAAAATATCTTATTTTGTTAAATAGACCACTTAGAGTATTTGATAAAATTAATACTTTTGATTTTTATTTGTGCTATATATTACTACAGGAGTTTAATGTTTATAACATTCGTAATCCTAGTCCGAAACCATTCAAAATACCACGGTTATTTATCATAGAAATAAGTTTTGTAACAGACTTAGGAACACCTTGGTGCGATTTACGAACTACTTTTGAAACTCCGTCAGTAAAACGTGGTATTTCAATTCCTTTCAGCTGATTTTTGGTTAATTTTTCTTGATAACTACTCAAAAAAACTCCTAATTCACTATCTTTGCCTACATCATCAATGGCTAAAACGAATTGATTTAATAAATCTTTTTTGGCTTGTTCTTTTTTCATAACTATAACCTCGCTTAATAGATGCTTTTATAAGGATAACGGAAGTCCCAATTAATTTTTCTTTATACAAAAAAGTGTACACGTTTACATGACATAATCAAAGATAGCAATGGTAAAAGTTAAAAAATTTAATTTTATGGAAACAAGAGTGTTTACTGAATAACTGCTCCTAAGTAGGCTTATTCCCAAATGCTGTTAATAGCAGTTCCGATGACCCAAGCGGTAGCAACAATAACCCAACCACCATGGATTAAAAAGTCCCAAATATTTGTTTTAGATTTAGAACTTTTGGTAATGGTAATGCTATCTTTTAAATCAGGTTCACCCTTGATTAAGTTATCTAATGAAATATCAAAAAAACTCACTAAGTGTGATTAATCGTTCAATATCAGGCTAGGCCGTGCCTATCTCCCATTTAGAAATAGCTTGTCGGCTAACATTTAATGTTTGTGCCAATTGATCTTGTGTTAGATTTCTCTTTTCATGTTCTGCTTTGATTCGTTGTCCTAAAACCAATGTCATGGTATCTCCGTCATTTGTAAAAGATTATTTTTATTGTGCAATAGTTAAAAAGAAAAAGCACGCTACTTATTAGCGCACTTTTATGCAACTGCTAGTTGCGGTCTATATAAAAGGCTTTTTAACTTTATTAGGGGGATATCTCACTTATAAATCCTTAAGTTAATTATTTTTAAGATTTAGTACTTCATGGAAACTTGGCGAAGAATTGCTTATTCCTTTCTTTATTTTTCCGTTCTGTACGTAAGTTATATATGGAACTGTTTTAATTTTTAATTTGTTTTGTACAATGTTTTTTAATTGTTTATTAGTATTATGGTTATCTGTATTAAAGTAGTATATTGTATTCTTTCTTGTTAATTTTTTAATTACAGGAGAAAATTTTCTACAATATGGGCATGTGGGTCGGCCAATAAAAATATAGTAATTACCTGGTAAATTACCTTTTATTGCACTATTTAATTGATTAATGTTTATCTCATTGGTATCACGTATATTAATCCTATATTCATTAGGTTGTATATTTGTTATTTTTTGTTCACTTTTTTGTTCGTGATAGTTAGTAACTATTTTAATACCAAAAATTAGAATTAATAGAACACTAATTATTAATAATATTTTCATTTTTATTTTCATTTTTATTACCTATTAATTTATATACTTTGTCAAAATTATAATTTGGCTTTTCATGAGATATAACTAAAATTATCTACTTCATAGGCCTCCATAAAAATGCCAAATAATGCTAATAATTTTTTTAGATCGTATAAAGAAACCCAATTTTCATCGATGTTTAACTGCTTCATATATTTGTTGTGTGTTTGCATACATTTGTTAAGTTACTACCATAAATAATTAAAAAGTCGAAGTGCAAAACTTCGACTTCTCCACATTAATTCTATTGTAAAGTCCATGTACAACGATGAACAAAAGGACTCTTACTGCATACATTTACAAAATGTGGCCAGTGCCATTTTTTACCTGCTGATATTTGTTGTGCTGCGGTATCTGTTAATTTTTTCATATTATTATCCTCCTAAAACGATAGGACTCTAGAAATAAAAAATTATCTATGAATTTTATAAAATTGACATATTAAGTAGGACGATATTCAATGCTCCCCATATTATATTGATTCCTGGTCCATATAAATTAATTTGTAAGGTCCATAAATATTCACTAATGGATATTAAAAATAAAATAAACAGCCAAAGTTTACTTGAGCTTAATATTGCAAGTATATATCTCATATAAAACGCTCCCTTAACATTAAAATATAATATAAATATACTAAAATAAAAATGTTTATATATAAATGTTGTTATTTTGAATAATTGACAGTTTGCACATATAATCTATTTGTAAGTATATCATTTAGTGGATAATTTGTTGGTGTTTCAGCAAATTCGTAAAAATTTTTCGAAACTTTAATAACATAAAATATTGAATTTATGTTTTATGAAAAGGGTTACTGTGTTAAACTGAAAACATCAATTAAATACGAATGCAAAAAAAAGCCCCAAGAATTGGCGTTCTTGGAGATTGCTTTTTATAAGAAGTACCTTGTCGGGATTGGCGTCCCACTTGGTGTGACTTGATGTGTCCTAGCACATTAAGATTTATACTTTCCAGTATAACATATCTGTTCTGATAGTAAATAAATGGACACGATATTACGATGAAAAGTATTCAGGAAAATTCCTGGCAAAGACGATAACAACGGACTTTGTGGATCTTGATGAGAGGCCCACAAAGTCTTTTTCTTTTGCCGGGATTAGTGTTAACCGATATCAAACCAGCGTATAACTCACGCAGCTAAAAAGAAGCCTAGGTGGAAACTAGGACGTCAAGTGAAGAACCTTGCTGTATGCACCATGGACAGTTAAAAAAGAAAAATGGTGAGGAAATGTTAATTAGTCCAACATTGGGTAGCTAGTTAGGGTTCGGTTACGGGTTGCGCCGTAATGAAGACATAAAGCCTGCGGATAAGCTGATTCAGTAATGGATCGAAGTCAGTAGTCCTAGTCGTGTGTGTCGGGTTAAACAGTTACCAATATGCGAAAGGTCTCTAATAAGCGATTAGAGACCTTTTTATTAGTTATTGAACAAATATTAAGTCGCACTATGAACAACGTCAAAACACACGCAAAGGTTGTAAGGGATAGCTTGCACGTAATCTACTGTGACGAAAGTCAGTCGTTATGAGATGCACATGATGAATTTCACCAATTGCCCCATTAAGGGGATTGTTGGTGAAATGTCGAGAGAGAGCTTTGCGAGCTGGTCATATCGATAGGATGATGGTTTGTTGGGGGCAGGATTTAAGGATAAGTGACTTTTTTAAATGAATTGGGACATTTTTACATAGTGTTTTTATGGATTGTTATACTATGGGTGTCATGAGTGAGTTATTGCTGATGTATGGAGTACTGTATATGGTAAATCAGTAGTTAGTTATTTATGACTTGTGTAGTTGGATATAGTGTAAGTGGTTAGTTATAGCATGAGTGTTTGATGAGTTGTTTGGTTTTGGTGATATCACTTTAAATCCCTGCACAGCAGGTTATACGCACGTCGTGCTATGATTTCCCCTTAACCTGTTACTAAAAAGGTCTTATTTGCAGGAGGTTGTTGTATGGAATCAGTGCTTGTGCGTGGTTTAAGTGTTGAAACGATTAAGTCGTTAGATGAAGAAGCACAACGTAATCAGGTGTCGCGGAATACTTTATTACAGATGTTGCTAAGTCGTTTTGCGAAAGAAGTTGCCTTATATAATGCAACGGAAATTTTATTAGAACCAATTGATGATGTGAAACGGCAGTTACAAACCTTAGAGATGGTGCAGCGTGAATCAACTAAAAATATTAGTCATGATTTGTTAGCACTAAATCAAAGTATTCGGCAACTAATTAAATATATGTATGATGATACGTTTGGAGAGGAGTAAATTATGGATAATTTAAAAGCATTTCGAGCAGCATTACAGCGTAAAAATCGGCGTCGTTTTAATTACGTTAAGGCACAATTTGAAAAATCAGATGCGCAACAACAGCAGTTGACTGAAAATGATGAAGTACAAGGTTTAATGAATGTTGAAAAAATTGTGCAGCATGAACCAGTTGATAAGACAGTACGACAAAAACAGATTGCGATTTCTTCTAGTGATCGGGAAGTTTGGTATCGTGATGCTTTAAAAGCGTGGTTAGGTCAGCATCCAGAAGCTGGTGTTGCAGTTGATAATAATGCTGGTCTTTATCGATTTGCGTTGGAGTTCTTTGTTAATCAGGTCATTTTACGTCCTAAGAATAATACATTGTCGTATGGGGAGTTATTAAATCATATGCAAACTCTTAATGAGCCTGATCCGATATTGGCTGATATTAATTTTCAGTTGGAAACGAAATTAGAGGATCTTAAAGAAATTACGTCTTTTATTTCAGCAATGGAGTATTTGGAAAATATGCAAGATTTTGGGCCGGCACGTCAAATTGATGAGGTGATTCAAACTAATATGCATTCAGAATTTGATGAGACTAGTCAGTATGCAGCAGATTATGCAGCTTATCAAAAATTGCGTAAACGTGACTTATTAAATAAACGTCAACGTCATGATGATGAAGGTTTAGAATTTAAGCATTAGCTAAAAAATAATGAGTAACGATACTTAACATAATCGTTACTCATTATTTTTTAGCTAGTGAATTAACGTTTCTTATTCCTAATGAACAAACATAATTATTGTAAATAACCATAAGTATAAAGCTAACAATGTAAAAAAATCATTCAAAATAATGGCTTCAAAAATAGTCATTTTATTTGTTCAGTTTAGTGCCAGAAATGCCACCATTTTTTAGATGAGGTTTTTGTGTTTTCTTGAATGGTAGATTTATTGTGTTCGGTTTCTGAGTTCTCAGTTTTGGGTTGCTCTATTTTTTGTAATTCTTGTATCTTTTTTTCTGCTATTAATTGTAATTGTTGTGATTGATCTAGTAGCTTGGTTAGATTATCTATTTGTCGGTCTTTGCTAGCAATTTGTTTGTCTTTGGTGGCAAATTGTTTGTCGCGTTCGTTCTTGAGATCGTTTATTTGGGCTTTTAAAGCAATGATTATAGCTTGTTCACTGTTTTGTTCTTGTTTGTTCTCTTTGTCGCTTTTTATGTGCTCGTTTGGCGACAAAGTCTTTGTTACTTTGTCACGGATAATTTTTTCGGTATGTTCGTTGATAATGTTTTTACCAGTGTTATCTTTTTGTTGATCTTTTGGTGATAATCTTTGGTAATGGTATTGAATGGTTTGTTTTGATACTTGTAGCTCTTTTGCTAGTTCTCTTATAGTTTTTGTCACTACTTGCGTACCTTTCTGGTTGATTATTGTTTGGGTTTAATTATATGTGAATATTGAAAATTTAAAAGGGCATAATGTTTTAGTGATTTTGTTGTGTACCTTTGTTCAGAAACGTATTCTACAAGCATTTTTAAAAGTTTAGGTGGGTTAGTGTCTTGTTTTGTCATTTGTGGTATCAGCAGAAACGAGGTAATCATTGCAAATGCGCACTTACACACAACATGAAGTTGTGCCGTGCTAAAAACCTAAAATTTTGTATCAGAAGTCGACTAATCGACAACAAAAAAGGACGGATCTAGTTATCCGCCCTGTCATCACATCATTCAGTTTCTTTATCGATTTCATTTGATAATTTCTTAACAAAAAAATGTTCTGTTCCAGTTAACGGATACTGTCTTTTTACGTAAACTTCTTTAAATCCAAATTTAGGATAGAAATCTTTACCTTGAAAATCAAATGTATATAAAAATATATTTTTACAATTACTCCGTATAGCTAAATCTTCGGCTTTTTTTAACAAATCCCGACCTAACCCATTTTTGCGCAAACTCTCATGAATAACTAAATAGTCTATATCCATCCAATTACCAAATATTTTTCCTGAAATACCCCCCATAATATTCTCACTATCATCTTTTATGTAAATAGCAAAATCTGTTTGATTTGCAGTTTCAAAATTTTGCTTATTATACTTTCTGATCATATTTTGTAATGTCATTACGTCTGATTTTTCTGGTAATAATGTTTCTTCAAATTTCATAATTGCTTCCCCCAAAATAAAATTAAACCCTTACTTATTATTCAATACTTCGCCTGTATCTTTATCAATATCTGCCCGACCATATCGACGTTCTTGATAAACAGCATCGAAATATAACCTTATCAGTCCAGTATGAGCTCTCAACACTGAATTTATAATTTTCATACTAGGCAAGCCATATTCAACCCCATGTAATTTAACAAAGCGCCTTAATTCACGCATATTTTAAATTATGATCGTCAATTAAATCGCAAACATCATTCAACATATCGTCTTTATCTTCAACATCAAGCGTGACATATCGGTCAATATCAAAATTATTCAGCAATGTAATGTCAGCTTTAGAATATTTATGCTTATGCTTTTCAATAGCGTCTTTTGATTCATGTGTCAGATACAAATAAATATTTTCCATACTCTGAACAACTATTTGAACCTTAGCAACACTTTTAACGCCTAAAACTATTTGGATTCTCTTTCTAACACTGTCCGATGTAACAGGATTTTTCGTCACATAAACCACATGATAATGGGCCTTTTTATATATTTGTCCCTCAACATTGCTTTTATCTTTATCATGCAACGGACTAATCGCAATCGGAACACCAATTAATTCCAACCGTCGTTTCCAATCCATTGGAATACTTTCTGGAGATAACAAAAAAGTGAAGTATCTTGCCTTATCTTTAGCCATAATGTTAAAATTACCTTATCAGAACGAGCAATTAACGAGCAAACTTTTCAGCGGGTGCGCTCTTTTTTTATGCTCATTTCTGCCCTTTCGCTTGATTTTTGACAACTTCAGCCATGTAATTTCGCATGTCATAAGTAACAATTTTTCCTTGAGCCAATAATGCTTTTTTATATTCGGCATACAAATCTTTAGGAATACGGATAGTGACACTTTGCATTTCTTTTTTTTCAGCAGTCATAATTTAATCACCCCTAACTTAAATAGCTTCATACATACATTATAAAGCATTACATAGATGTAGTAAAGCATTACAAATTTAGCCATTTTCGCCAAAAATGTCGCTCAAATGTCGCTCAAGCAAAAAGTGACTAAATCCCTTGGGAGAGTAAGGATAAAACCACATAAAATTCAATTTTGGCACTCGGCACTTAAAAGGGGGGGGTCGTAGTACGGGAGCAAAAATCGCTCCCCCCCTCAGCGCTAAGAATTTATTTACAACACAAACCAAAAAGACGGTTCAGCAAAAATCGCTGAACCGTCTTTTTTAAACCCTTGGGCGCTGTCGCCCCAAACCCAGACCAAGCTGAGCCAGCTTGACCGCTATCGTTCGCCGCCACTGGGCTCGGGAAAACAAGGGCTTGTTTCCTGCTCATCAGGCTTTGGGTTTCGTACATTCTATCAACTCCTTAAAGCCTCCAAGAGGGGCTAATATCGCCTGTAAGGCTCAATAAGCCCCTCTAAGTCGATTTACCGTTGACAGACAGTTAAATAGCTCACTGTTAGCTAAAATCGCTTAGAACGCAAATAAGAACCTTTAAAATTAACGTTCAAAAATAAAAAAGTTCGAAGGAGCTAGCGACTGAACTTATTTATTTTTGAATGTTCCAAACTGACGCAGTCAGTTACGTTTGAGCAACGCGAATTCTGATACATTTTTTAGCAATTACATCAGCCATTTATGAGTGATGTGTAAGTGCGCATTGTCATGATAATGCGCACTTACACTCTTGACACCTGTCAAGAGTAGTTTGCCAAGGATTTCATCCTTGGTTTTTCTCTTGTATCAGAAGGCTAACGCCAACAATTAATTAATCACATTATGCAGGATCCAACGGCTATAAGATAACCGGGCACTCATCGTAATTAACCACGGATGAGTGACTTCGAAAATTTGTATTTCCGTTTCTAAGTACAGGAGTGTTTTACCATGATTAAAGGTTAAAATTGGTGCTGGGAAATCGGGTCTGGTTGCAACCTGATGTACGCTTTGCCGTGATTTCATCTCCCAACGTTCTTTTAGATCTTCTCGTGATAAAAGTTTTGGTAACTGCTCTTTCTCAACTAACACTTGTTTTGTGAGTTGTGCCGTTAATTCTTCCTTAGCGGCATTGGGATGCCAATCATTTAAAATATCATATGCGTTATTACCTAAATCTAATTCCATGAATAGTCCTCCTAATGTGGCATGGTTACAAGATAAAATATTCACCGCGGATAGTAAACTTTACTATCATCGCCATGAAATACTTCAACGCTTAGATGGTAATAATTATCATAGATACCAGCTTGATACATCGCTTCCGTGATGTTGTGTAGCATGGGCGGTTCTAAGATACGTTCACGTAGCAACCAGAAATGTTCATTATCATTTTGAATAAACACACAGCACCGTTTATCTCTCACATTAAACACGCGGATTTCACGGCCGTCATCATAGCGAATAATAGCTTGTAAGGGTAAATTATCATTGGTCATGTACTCATCAAAATTAGTCATGATTCATCACCAAAATAATGATCCAGTAATAGATAACCCAGTAGGTCAGTATCACCAGTATTATCCATGGTGGCGTCAAAATGAGCAAATACGGGCTAATTTAGGAAGATTAGTTGGCGTTATTACCCAAAATCAATTTGATCTAACATTGTTTCGCGACTTGCTTGGTCTAACCCAAGGTAAGTCAGGGTCATGGCCTCACTCGAATGATTCAATAGGTGCATAACTAAACCAATGTTGTAATTTGACTGCGTATAGACGCGGTAAGCGCCTGTTTTACGCATGGTGTGCGTGCCTAAATAGTTGATACCTAGTAGATCACCAACACGCGCCATCACTTTATAAAACTGTTTCTCGGTGATATGGCGATCATGATGGACTGTCGAGGGGAATAACCACTCAGAATTGATATTTTCTTGGACCAGCCAATCATGATATTGCAGCAAGTCTTGTTGCACGGGTTTTAAATATAATGTATTTGCTTTACCCGTCTTTTTATCATGAATAAAGGCCGCGTGTTTAACAGATCCATCTGGATTATAGACATCGGATTTCTTTAACGTCATGACATCACTCACACGTAGTAGCGTGGCCTTACCAACTTGAAAGATAGTGTAGTTACGGCGACCCGCCCGAAAACTATCTAATAAGGTGTCTTGTACCATTTTTAAGACGTTAGAGTCTTTGATTGGCAGTACGATTTGTTGAACCATAGATTAACCTTTCCAGCTTCTTTTTTAGGGCTATTATATCATTTATAATAAAAACAGCCCCTATTATCTACATGATAGATAATAGGGGCTGTTTTTATCAGGTTTTAGAGGGTGATTGTAATTATAATCCCTAATCAGGGTGTCTTAATCCATATTGTAACCGAAAGATATAATCAATAATTCCTGCTTTATCCAAGAACACGAAGATATATGAATATGACTAGTTGCATGAATAGTGCCAAAGCCAAAAGACTACCCAGTAATTCCAAGTTTGCGTATTGCGCAAACATAGTAGCAATCAATTGATAAGAAGTGCTTTTTAACGTGAATAAGTAAGGCTAATGCTGCTGTCCAACCGTAATCCAGAATTATTACGGTCAACAACTCGGTATTAGAACGGCTATAGTTCGTAAGCTTGGCAAGCCGCCAACTTGCGAACTTTTTTAAATCAAAATGTTGACACGGTGTCACCGATGCCTTATATTCGTCTTATAGATTAATGACACGACGTCACTATAGGAGGGCACCATGGTATCAACAACATTTAAAAACTTATCTGCTGACAAGCAAACTAAGATTCGCCGAGCACTACTCAAGGAATTTACCGAACAGCCACTGGCAACTGCCCAGGTTGCTCCCATTGTTAAAACAGCCGGAATTGCTCGTGGAGCTTTTTATAAATACTTTGATGATTTAACTGACGCATATCGGTATTTATACGGTGTGGCAATGCAAGATATTCATAGCGACATTTCCGATGAGACTGGCGGCAGATTTGATCCACAATTCTATTTGGATCAGGTGGCAGCGTTTGTGAAGGGGGCCAAAGACAGTCGTTACTTTGGACTGATCAAAATGCATCTGATGAAAAATGAGTCGCTGATTTCACAGGAACCCGTAGATCCTAAGACCGTGAATGCACAGGAATGGGCTACCATGATCCTAAGCCATGAAGCAATCAAGCAGATTATTATTAATCCGGCTCATGAAGCGCTGGTCATGAACAGATTGTCGAAAACATTGGAGTTGTTAGCAGGAAAGGGGAATGCATCATGTATTTAGCTTTGAAAGAGATTCGACACGAAAAATTGAGGTATGGACTGATCATCGCGATGGTCACGTTGATTGCGTACTTGATTTTTATTTTAACTAGTTTGGCGTTTGGACTTGCAGGGGAGAACACTCAGGCGATCAATTCATGGGATGCCAAGAGCGTGGTATTGAATAAAGACTCCAATATCAACTTGTCTCAATCGACCATTACAAATGTTCAGGCCAAAAACGACAAGTTAACTTCTAAAGAATCCTTGATTGGATCAACACCGGTGGTCGCAAAATACAAAGGCAAGGAAAAGATTTCCGGACAATTTGTTGGAATTAAGAACAGTCAGTTCATTTATAAAGAATTGAAAGTATCGTCTGGACATAAAGCTCATGGTAATCATCAAATTGTCGTCGATGAAAAGTTTAAAGACGATGGATATCAATTGGGTGACAAGTTGACGCTGAACTCATTTGACGACAAGTATGAAATTGTCGGATTTACCAAAAATGCCAAGCTCAATATCTCACCAGTGATTTATGGCAGTTTGCCAACCTGGAAATACTTACGCGGGATGAATAATGTACCAGTTGCGGGAAGTGCAATTGTCTCACGGAATGCCAAGTATAATGCGCACAATTCACATCTAAAAACCTACTCGATGAATGAGTTTATCAATAAACTGCCTGGATATTCTGCTCAGAATGCGACCTTTGGCTTTATGATCGGCTTCTTGATGATTATTTCTCTGGTCATTATCGCAGTGTTTTTGTACATCTTGACGATGCAGGCATTACCGACTTATGCCGTTTTACGTGCACAGGGAATTCCCGCACGTGCTTTGGTGACAACGATTACCAGTCAGTCGTTGATTTTGATGACTTCTGGGATCATTCTGGGTGGCCTGTTGGCCGCAGCGACCGGTTCATTAATTCCTGTTGGCGTCCCGATGGCGTTTAACATTCCGGTGCTCACGTGGATATCAATTGGTTTGATGATCATGGGTGTGATCGGAGCGGCAATCCCAGCTCAAAAGATTGCAACTGTCGACCCTGTCAGTGTTATTGGAGGTTAAAATATGTCAGTAATTGAATTAAAAAACATTAATAAATATTTTGGATCCGGCATCAGCCGTGTGCATGTGCTCCATGACATCAATTTTTCTGCAGAACGCGGCCAATTGATCTTAGTGGTCGGCCCATCCGGCTCAGGTAAGAGTACCTTTTTGACGATTGCTGGAGGTTTACAGACCCCGACTTCGGGTTCCGTTGAAGTTGAGGGTCAAGCGGTGGATGATTTAACCAAAGCCCAACGTGATCAACTAAGACTAAATCGAATCGGGTTTGTCCTTCAGTCGTACAACCTGGTGCCATACTTGAAAGTCAAAGAACAGTTCGAATTCGTGAATAAGGTTAAGCGTCAAGGCAATATCAATAAAGATGATTTGGCAGGTTTACTTGAGCAACTTGGTATTTCTCAACTAGTTGATAAGTATCCCAGTGAGCTGTCTGGTGGCCAAACACAACGCGTGGCCATTGCCAGAGCATTGTATGCTGACCCGGATATCGTTTTGGCAGATGAACCAACGGCCGCTTTGGATAGCGAGAAGGTTGCTGAAGTAGGCAGACTATTCAAAGACTTGGCCGAAACGCGGAATAAAGCAGTTGTCGTCGTCACGCATGACATCAGACTATTGGATTTTGCGGATAAGACGTATGAAATCTTAGATGGCAAAATCAGTTTGAAGGATAAGGAACACATGTTGGATCGCTAAGGAGCCATATCCCACTTCTGTTTGAGCCTAAACAATCTCCAATTCAATTGAAATAACAAACTCCATCGTTGTTCCGCCGGCGTCTACAAGGCCTGAAACTAAATTATTTATTTAATTAATTTAATTAATTAAATTGTTTATTTATTGATGACCAGGACCGTATTTCTAAACTTCTTTTATGGTTTATTATATCGCTTAACAAAAAAACAGCCCCCATTATCTAACCGGTAGATAACGGGGGTTGTTTTAATCAGTTTTCACAGGGGCGATTATATAATTATAGACCCTAAAGTTGCTTGCAGTGTTGTAACTTGGTGGTTCTCTATTCAGTTACTAACTGTTGGACAGTGTCGGATATGTGGATTTGTGTCTTATACTTCTTAAGGTCATGCTTGTTAGTCGCTGCATTTCCCTTATGGTTTAACAAGGCATCTAGCGCTGCTAAGTTGCTAACATAAGTCTGATTAATGTAGGTGCGAGGCACAATACGTGCAACTTTAACATAACTACCCTTATGATAAGCCATCACATAAGGATCTTTGACGCCAGGATTAAGCCCCGTCGTTAAGGTTAATTTGGTCCATTCATTTCCCATCGTATTATCGGTGAACCAAGCGGTCCAGTAACCATTGGTCGCCTTATTATTAGGCGAAATTTCTTTTTCACTAGGTAATTTAGTGTACCCGACTTTATAGGATAAAAACGGATCAAATCGATCAATCGTCCCAATACCTTTATAATATCCCAAACATAAAATACCAATACTAACCAGTGCTAGTGCAATCAAGCCACCTAAACCAAAAGTCCAACGACGATAACGACTTTTAAGCTTAATATCATGATCTATCTGGGTGGCCAAAGAGGGTTCTTTATCTTTTTTCATTGTAATCTCCTCGTTAAATAGAAGTTTTTCGAGCGAGATGTTAAACAATTGACTCAACGCATGCAGGGTCTCTAAACTTGGCATATTCTTGCCAGTTTCCCAAGTTGAGACCGTTTGACGGGTCACATGCAATTGTTGAGCTAACGCTTCTTGAGTTAAATTAGATTGTCTGCGCAAGCTCTTGATATCGTCTTTAAAGCTCAAATCTCACTCCTCCTAAATCATAATCAAGGATCTAAGGCAATCCTAGCAAGAATTACTAGCATTAGTCACGCAAATGTTACTTGCATAACTGGATAGTTCGGTTAATTTGCCAATACAGCACGGAATAACCTTGTATAACATAAAATCTAAAGCCGTTCTTCAGAGCGTTAGTACGCTCTGAAGAACGGCTTTAGAAATGATCAAAGATCTATTTGTTAGAAGACCCCCAATTTAACGATCTACTTTTTCTATCTCTATAGCTTGTATAACCAAGAAATCAAATAGACTTGCTAAATCGACGTTACCGTCTCTGAATGCAGGTGCTATTTTAATAAGTAAGTCTAAAGTTAATGAGTTATAGCCATTCTCATAATAGCCCCTTGAATAGTTAAAAAAATATCTTATTTTGTTAAATAGACCACTTAGAGTATTTGATAAAATTAATACTTTTGATTTTTATTTGTGCTATATATTACTACAGGAGTTTAATGTTTATAACATTCGTAATCCTAGTCCGAAACCATTCAAAATACCACGGTTATTTATCATAGAAATAAGTTTTGTAACAGACTTAGGAACACCTTGGTGCGATTTACGAACTACTTTTGAAACTCCGTCAGTAAAACGTGGTATTTCAATTCCTTTCAGCTGATTTTTGGTTAATTTTTCTTGATAACTACTCAAAAAAACTCCTAATTCACTATCTTTGCCTACATCATCAATGGCTAAAACGAATTGATTTAATAAATCTTTTTTGGCTTGTTCTTTTTTCATAACTATAACCTCGCTTAATAGATGCTTTTATAAGGATAACGGAAGTCCCAATTAATTTTTCTTTATACAAAAAAGTGTACACGTTTACATGACATAATCAAAGATAGCAATGGTAAAAGTTAAAAAATTTAATTTTATGGAAACAAGAGTGTTTACTGAATAACTGCTCCTAAGTAGGCTTATTCCCAAATGCTGTTAATAGCAGTTCCGATGACCCAAGCGGTAGCAACAATAACCCAACCACCATGGATTAAAAAGTCCCAAATATTTGTTTTAGATTTAGAACTTTTGGTAATGGTAATGCTATCTTTTAAATCAGGTTCACCCTTGATTAAGTTATCTAATGAAATATCAAAAAAACTCACTAAGTGTGATTAATCGTTCAATATCAGGCTAGGCCGTGCCTATCTCCCATTTAGAAATAGCTTGTCGGCTAACATTTAATGTTTGTGCCAATTGATCTTGTGTTAGATTTCTCTTTTCATGTTCTGCTTTGATTCGTTGTCCTAAAACCAATGTCATGGTATCTCCGTCATTTGTAAAAGATTATTTTTATTGTGCAATAGTTAAAAAGAAAAAGCACGCTACTTATTAGCGCACTTTTATGCAACTGCTAGTTGCGGTCTATATAAAAGGCTTTTTAACTTTATTAGGGGGATATCTCACTTATAAATCCTTAAGTTAATTATTTTTAAGATTTAGTACTTCATGGAAACTTGGCGAAGAATTGCTTATTCCTTTCTTTATTTTTCCGTTCTGTACGTAAGTTATATATGGAACTGTTTTAATTTTTAATTTGTTTTGTACAATGTTTTTTAATTGTTTATTAGTATTATGGTTATCTGTATTAAAGTAGTATATTGTATTCTTTCTTGTTAATTTTTTAATTACAGGAGAAAATTTTCTACAATATGGGCATGTGGGTCGGCCAATAAAAATATAGTAATTACCTGGTAAATTACCTTTTATTGCACTATTTAATTGATTAATGTTTATCTCATTGGTATCACGTATATTAATCCTATATTCATTAGGTTGTATATTTGTTATTTTTTGTTCACTTTTTTGTTCGTGATAGTTAGTAACTATTTTAATACCAAAAATTAGAATTAATAGAACACTAATTATTAATAATATTTTCATTTTTATTTTCATTTTTATTACCTATTAATTTATATACTTTGTCAAAATTATAATTTGGCTTTTCATGAGATATAACTAAAATTATCTACTTCATAGGCCTCCATAAAAATGCCAAATAATGCTAATAATTTTTTTAGATCGTATAAAGAAACCCAATTTTCATCGATGTTTAACTGCTTCATATATTTGTTGTGTGTTTGCATACATTTGTTAAGTTACTACCATAAATAATTAAAAAGTCGAAGTGCAAAACTTCGACTTCTCCACATTAATTCTATTGTAAAGTCCATGTACAACGATGAACAAAAGGACTCTTACTGCATACATTTACAAAATGTGGCCAGTGCCATTTTTTACCTGCTGATATTTGTTGTGCTGCGGTATCTGTTAATTTTTTCATATTATTATCCTCCTAAAACGATAGGACTCTAGAAATAAAAAATTATCTATGAATTTTATAAAATTGACATATTAAGTAGGACGATATTCAATGCTCCCCATATTATATTGATTCCTGGTCCATATAAATTAATTTGTAAGGTCCATAAATATTCACTAATGGATATTAAAAATAAAATAAACAGCCAAAGTTTACTTGAGCTTAATATTGCAAGTATATATCTCATATAAAACGCTCCCTTAACATTAAAATATAATATAAATATACTAAAATAAAAATGTTTATATATAAATGTTGTTATTTTGAATAATTGACAGTTTGCACATATAATCTATTTGTAAGTATATCATTTAGTGGATAATTTGTTGGTGTTTCAGCAAATTCGTAAAAATTTTTCGAAACTTTAATAACATAAAATATTGAATTTATGTTTTATGAAAAGGGTTACTGTGTTAAACTGAAAACATCAATTAAATACGAATGCAAAAAAAAGCCCCAAGAATTGGCGTTCTTGGAGATTGCTTTTTATAAGAAGTACCTTGTCGGGATTGGCGTCCCACTTGGTGTGACTTGATGTGTCCTAGCACATTAAGATTTATACTTTCCAGTATAACATATCTGTTCTGATAGTAAATAAATGGACACGATATTACGATGAAAAGTATTCAGGAAAATTCCTGGCAAAGACGATAACAACGGACTTTGTGGATCTTGATGAGAGGCCCACAAAGTCTTTTTCTTTTGCCGGGATTAGTGTTAACCGATATCAAACCAGCGTATAACTCACGCAGCTAAAAAGAAGCCTAGGTGGAAACTAGGACGTCAAGTGAAGAACCTTGCTGTATGCACCATGGACAGTTAAAAAAGAAAAATGGTGAGGAAATGTTAATTAGTCCAACATTGGGTAGCTAGTTAGGGTTCGGTTACGGGTTGCGCCGTAATGAAGACATAAAGCCTGCGGATAAGCTGATTCAGTAATGGATCGAAGTCAGTAGTCCTAGTCGTGTGTGTCGGGTTAAACAGTTACCAATATGCGAAAGGTCTCTAATAAGCGATTAGAGACCTTTTTATTAGTTATTGAACAAATATTAAGTCGCACTATGAACAACGTCAAAACACACGCAAAGGTTGTAAGGGATAGCTTGCACGTAATCTACTGTGACGAAAGTCAGTCGTTATGAGATGCACATGATGAATTTCACCAATTGCCCCATTAAGGGGATTGTTGGTGAAATGTCGAGAGAGAGCTTTGCGAGCTGGTCATATCGATAGGATGATGGTTTGTTGGGGGCAGGATTTAAGGATAAGTGACTTTTTTAAATGAATTGGGACATTTTTACATAGTGTTTTTATGGATTGTTATACTATGGGTGTCATGAGTGAGTTATTGCTGATGTATGGAGTACTGTATATGGTAAATCAGTAGTTAGTTATTTATGACTTGTGTAGTTGGATATAGTGTAAGTGGTTAGTTATAGCATGAGTGTTTGATGAGTTGTTTGGTTTTGGTGATATCACTTTAAATCCCTGCACAGCAGGTTATACGCACGTCGTGCTATGATTTCCCCTTAACCTGTTACTAAAAAGGTCTTATTTGCAGGAGGTTGTTGT
>NZ_CP192271.1:0-17671 GCF_051903945.1 Weissella paramesenteroides
GTGAATTTAGTTGGATTATTCTTTTCGTTGCTAGCTATTATTGGGTGGAGTGCCTATCCAACTTTAGTTTCTAAGTTTGGTGGTAATTCTATCCAAGGAATTTTTGGAGCAACTTGGGGAACATTGATTGTTGCTACACTTCTATTACTCATTCGTGGATTAAGTATTCCAACAGGTGCGGATTTTTGGCTTTCAGTTGCATCAGGAGCATCATGGGCATTCGCTAATGTTTTGACTATTGCTGCTTTTGGATTAAAAGATTCAGCTGGAAATATTCTTGGTTCATCAAAGGCAATGCCAATATCGACTGCTTTTCAAATATCGGCCAATGTTCTTTGGGGTGTTATCATGCTTGGAAATTGGCCAAGTGGGACAGCCAAAGTTCTGGGATTCTTAGCGGTTATTGTTATTTTGATTGGTGCTTATCTAACTACCTATCAAGAGACTAAGACAGAAGGAAACAATGCACTATTGATAAAAGCAGTTGGTATTTTACTGATTGCTCAAATTGGTTATTCATTGTATGGAATTTTGCCACAGTATACTTCAAACGGCGTAGATGGTATGCACATGTTTTTGCCACAGGCAATCGGTATGGCTGCATTTGGACTATTATTAGGATTCTTTGATTTATTAAAGAATCATCACAATATTTTTGTCGACAATATCACATATAAGCAACTCATTTCAGGATTCTTCTTTGCTATAGCTGCTTTAGGCTACTTAGTTTCTGCACAGCCTGAAATGTTGGGATTAGCTACGGGTTTTGTTTTATCACAGGTTTCAATCGTTGGTGCCACTGTATCGGGAATAATTGTTATGAAACAAGTTAAGACAAAGAAGGAATGGTTAGTGATTGGTGTTGGCCTTGTGCTAATTCTATTGGCAGCGGCAGTTACTTCATTCTTATAGTTAAATAGTATGCATGTATTACTACTGGAATTTTACTGTCCAGATTAATAACAAATGGTCAAGAAAGTAGTAGTTTCTACAGGTTTTCTTGACCATTTTTGAGTATTTGCCAAAAAGAATAATCATTGAAAAAAAGGTTTTGAAAATGAAAAATATAGGAAAAATTTCAGCAGCAACAGCAGCATTGGATTTTGTATCTGATAACATGATAGTTGGTTTAGGTAGTGGAAGTACTGCACGTATATTTATTGAAAAATTAGCAAATCGTGTAAAAACCGAAAAATTGAACATAACATGTGTTGCTACGTCTATTTCGTCTCAGGAATTAGGAATTGAAAATGGATTGAATGTTGTTGATTTAGACAGTGTAGATAAAATAGATGTCACTATAGATGGTGCTGATGAAGTTGATAAAAACTTAAACGGAATAAAGGGTGGTGGTGCAGCTTTATTTTATGAAAAAATAGTTGCAAAAGCATCAGAAAAGAACATTTGGATTGTCGACCCGTCAAAACAAAGTGAAAAATTAGGTGCATTTAAATTACCAATCGAAGTACTACCTCTAGGTAGCGCACATGTTTTTCGTTATCTTGATAGTGAATTAAATCTGGACCCAACTTATAGAAAAAATAAAGATGGCTCGTTATTAACTACGGATTCAGGAAATTATATTATTGATGTTGATATTTCAAATGTTTCCAATATTGATGGATTATCAACACAATTGATAGAGCATGTTGGTATAATTGAGCATGGTTTGTTTTTAAATATTTGTGATACCTTAATTATAGGAAATAATCCTGTAGAAATTAAGACTCGTAAAGTCTACTAATTCAAAATCCATAAAATCAGTCAAAGATATAGTAGTCCTAATTTCCACTAGGAACATTCAATAACTACAAATTGTTTTAATTCAGATTTAAAACAGCCGAAAAAGCAAAAAAGAGAACAAACTATGCAACGATAATTTATAACGAAAAGTGCCTAATATTTTAGGCGCTTTTTTATTATATAGGCGCATTCTATGGGCAATTCAGGCGATTAAGTGGGCAAGTGTACCTGAAATAAACAATCAGTGAACATAAAAAAGCCCTTACCATTTCTGATAATGAACTGAACCCCATGAGTTGGAGTAAATCTAACTCATGGGGTTTTCTTATGTTCTCGAAAGAAATTCAAATTGAAGCAGTATCGATGTATCTCAAAGGTGTTCCGCCCGTTGAAATACGGAGAAAATTCGGAATCAAAGCTCATTCGACTCTTGAAATCTGGGTGAAATCAATCAAACAGGATGGTATTTATGGAATCAAAGATTCCCACAGAAACAAGACAAGTTATCCGTATTCCTTTAAAATCAAGGTAATTAATTGGCGACTGAATCACAACGCGTCGTATCCCATAACGGCTAGAAAGTTTAGGATAACAAGTCCATCTTTAATTTGGCATTGGGAACGTGCGCTAGAGTCTGGTCGGCTAAAACCTGATAAACGAAGGCGGAAACGAACTATGAATAAGCAAGAACACGACAAGATCAAGAAGCTCGAAGAAGAGAATGAACTACTTCGAATTAAGGTAGCCTACTTGGAAAAACTCGAGGCCTTAGCTCAGGAAAAGAAGAAATTACAAACCAAGACAAAGCGGTAGTAATCACTGTGCTAAGGCAAGAGTTGAAGTGCAAGTTGAAGCTGCTTCTTCAAGTAGCCGAGATGTCTAGCAGTAGTTATCATGACGCGTGCAAGCGTGCGTACAAGGAGTATCCACGTGAGTTAATTGATGCGATTATATCAATTCGTGATGACAACCCGGACTACGGTTACCGTCGTGTCACACAAGAGCTTCGTAATCGTGGCTTCAACACCAACCATAAGGTTGTGCTGAAAATTATGAAGATGAACGGGCTTCTCTGTACTGCTTTCAACCGTCTGACACGGAAGTACAATTCTTACGCCGGCACTGTCGGACATATCTCACCGAATCGTGTAAACCGTCGGTTCACAACGGATCGACCATATCAGAAGGTTCTCACCGACGTCACTGAAGTCCGTTGGGGATCAGGCACGATGGCTGAACGTGCTTATTTCACCGCCTATATTGATGTTTATAGTGGTGAGATTCTCACTTGGAATATCGATCTTCATCCAACTGTCGAGTTCGTCACAAAGCCATTAGATGAGCTTCTACAAAATAGGCCAGAATTGAATTATCGAATGACAATTCACTCTGACCAAGGTTTCCAATATCAAAATTATGAGTATGTATCACGGCTAAAGACTAACCGTGTGTTCCAGAGCATGAGTCGCAAAGCGACATGCCTAGATAACGCAATGGCTGAGAGTATCTTCCACATCTTGAAGGTAGGAACGGTACATAACAACCATTATCAAAGTTATGACGAATTAAAGTCCGGCATAACTAACTATGTCTATTACTACAACAATAAGCGGATAAAAACAAAACTGGCCGGAAGAACTCCGGTTCAATACCGAAATCTTTCCGACCAGTTAGCCGCTTAAACGTCACTCCAATTTTTGGGGTTCAGTTCATAAAGGACTACTTTTATATTTACTTCATTGAGTTGAAGGCGTGGATATGCGTTTAAACGGTATCTAGGACAATTTACGGAGCTTAATAGGTTCTTATCAGATAGAAATATCAAAACGTAGGTATACGGTTTCAGATACGTTAAAAATAAGAATTGTGTAAACTAACCTTGTAAATCGACGGTGCGAGAACGTGACGAT
The DNA here is from genome assembly GCF_051903945.1 of Weissella paramesenteroides. Classification (GTDB taxonomy): domain Bacteria; phylum Bacillota; class Bacilli; order Lactobacillales; family Lactobacillaceae; genus Weissella; species Weissella paramesenteroides_A. The sequence continues at coordinate 3,654 of NZ_CP192271.1, forward strand.
CGTTGCATGTGAAATTCAGTTTTTATTTATAGTAAGACTATGGGTAAACTGTATTCTCTAATGGCTCAAAGCATTCTAAGCGTTGTTTGCGGTTAGTTGTCAAGCATTTAGTTACAGTTACCTGTACTTAAAATGAAATAATAACTAACAAAAATCAGGCGGACCTTATAAATAAGGAATACCTGCTTTTTTAAATAGTAGAAACCGTGGACGTTGCCCACGCCCACAAGCTGAAACAGCTTGACCTTAGTCATGAGCCGAGTCCCCCCACTCAAATTCATCTATCTTACTTAAAGTAAGATAGATGAAATAACCATTAGTATTCACACCAGAAACCCCAATACAAAAAATTAAAAACTTTTGAAACTAGTTATAATTGTAATGACAGTTATAACATGATAGAAGCAGAAATACTTTGGGAGAATGAATATGGGGCAAACACTAATGATGAAGATACAGTATACAACAAAGGCCACAACTTATAAGTTGTGACCTTATGTGTCCCGATTGTCAATCAGTCTTTCATCAAGTTTATTGGCAAGATAAATTAACCTACAAGTGTGGGGGCAAATATGAGCAATAGTATAATTATAGCTAATACGCTACTTGCGTCAAAAAATATCATGCCCCACTCGTATTTATTTGGACGGTGTTTTATTAAATGCTCTCTCACTATGTTTATTAAACTGTTTGCCGTTGCGCTAATTACTAACCCAAAGAGAAATAATATTATTATTTTCAATATTTCTCACTCCTTTTTAGTCTCCTTTTTTCGTAAATCAACATAGGGTTCTGCTTTATCAATCGTCCAGTTTCTACCAATTTTTTTTGCTGTCTTAAAGCCCCCACATAAAACTTTTTGTCTTACTGTATCAGCAGTTACACTATGTAATTCAGCATATTCTTTTAAACTAATTAGGTCTGTCATTGCATACCCTCACGTCCTTAATTATTATTGTTTATTACACTCATTATAATGCTACTATAACGTAGTAAAATAAATAGAAAAGTATTTGTTTTAAGTGAGAATGCAGTCAGGTGCTAAGCGTGGAGTTTTTTTGTGGGTTTTAAAAAAATACTACCCGTTCTTGACGGAATGAAACGACACTCTGAAACGGCTGAAATCTGGTTCAGCCTTGTGGGTGTGGACATCGCTCATATCTCCCAAAATTTATAAAAAATTCATATTTTTAAGTATATAAAGATAATATACTTTTCATTATGCGCTATAATTTTTAAGGATAACTTATGTTTTATATATTAATAGAGGAGACAGAGTAATATGTCCAAGACTACGGGAAGTAAATTATTTAAAAGTGGCAAGTTTATGATGACAGCAATGGCTACTGCTTCATTATTAGCAACACCTATTTTGACAACAGTTAATGCTCAAAACGCAGGCTCACATAACAATCAAACGATTGTAGCAGTTGATACTAACCATGCGCCTGAAACATGGGTGGCAAATGACGCAGATACAATCAACACTAATATGGCTACACAAGGAATTTCTTCACTTAAGCAATTAGGCTCGTATAAGGTTGTTTGGGGTGATACATTATCAATGATTGCTGAACACTTTAATACAACTGTGGCAGCTATTGCTAAAGAATATAACATTCAAAATCCTGATTTAATAATCACAGGAGTTACTATTTCAGACCAACAAAAAGTTTTGTCTGGAATTATTAATTCAACAACCATCCAAGATTCAACCGGTGTTTTAAATAGTCCTATACATAATAATGTGGTTTCATCATCTAGTGTAATAAACAGTACTAATACGCCAGTTTCAGATGCTAGCTCAACAGGTTCAGAAGTCCTAGCTTCAAATGCTAGCTCAGCAAGTTCAGAAGTCCTAGCTTCAAATGCTAGCTCAACAAGTTCAGAAGTCCTAGCTTCAAATGCTAGCTCAACAAGTTCAGAAGCCCCAGCTTCAAATGCTAGCTCAGCAAGTTCAGAAGCCCCAGCTTCAAATGCTAGCTCAGCAAGTTCAGAAGCCCCAGCTTCAAATGCTAGCTCAGCAAGTTCAGAAGCCCCAGCTTCAAATGCTAGCTCAGCAAGTTCAGAAGCCCCAGCTTCAAATGCTAGCTCAGCAAGTTCAGAAGCCCCAGCTTCAAATGCTAGCTCAGCAAGTTCAGAAGCCCCAGCTTCAAATGCTAGCTCAGCAAGTTCAGAAGCCCCAGCTTCAAATGCTAGCTCAACAAGTTCAGAAGCCCCAGCTTCAAATGCTAGCTCAGCAAGTTCAGAAGCCCCAGCTTCAAATGCTAGCTCAGCAAGTTCAGAAGCCCCAGCTTCAAATGCTAGCTCAGCAAGTTCAGAAGCCCCAGCTTCAAATGCTAGCTCAGCAAGTTCAGAAGCCCCAGCTTCAAACGCTGGTCAACCAACAGGACCAGCTAAACCAGTACAGCCTGGTGATGGTGATGATACACACCATGTCGTTCCTGGTGCAATTCACTTTGATAAAGCACACGGTTTCTGGGTAGATGATTATGGAAATCAAATAGATCCTGATGACCCATGGCATATTATTCAAACTGCTGACCAAATTGCTGAAAATGACGCTTTACAAGCTTCAGAAGCCGCTGCAGCTTCAGAGGCCGCTGCTGACGAAGCTGCTGCTGACAAGGCCGCTGCTGACAAGGCTGCCGCTGACAAGGCCGCTGCTGACAAGGCCGCTGCTGACAAGGCTGCCGCTGACAAGGCTGCCGCTGACAAGGCCGCTGTAATTGACGGGGAATTATTTGCGTATAGTCAAATCACAATTAACAACTACTCTCGACAAGTTTCTGTTTCATTGACAAATACTGACACACGTACCATGACAGTAACTCGGGTTCAAATTAATGATGGTTCCCTTTGGTCTGCTGATTTTTCTAAAGATAAATTAGAATCATCCGGAATTACAACGATGTTAAATACTGGAAATGTGTTTAACATGTCTGCTAGTAGTCGAGTTGGTTGGGATTTGACTAATTTGAATGTCATTGTGACAGTGCAATTGCCAAATGGCCAAACAAAAGATTTCAAAACACAAGTTAAGTAACGTGTTGAAAACTAAAAAGGGTCTATAATATACTTATCGCCCCTCTAAAACCTTATTAAAACAGCCCCTGTTATCTAAACAATAGATAATAGGGGCTGTTTTTTTGTTAAATGATATAATAGACGCTATATTAACATCAATAATTGGAGGAATATCATGTTTAAAAACATCAAAGCAATTATAAGCGGAATATGTGCCTTTCTAATTGCTGAATGGCTATACCATGTACTATCTCAAGATCCTAATATCAATATTTGGGTAGCCAGACTTTTGCCTATCCCGATAATTTTTATTCTCTTCTTTTCGATTGAATGGTTAATCGAAAAACTGGCAAAGTAACCTTTATCCATTTGATTTATAAATACGTCTGAAACCCTTGGTACAAGCGGATTAGCACAAATGAAAGCTCGACGAAATGATGGTTATTAATTGTAGAAAGGTATATATGTTTTATGGTTCAACAAATTGTCCTACCTATCAAGGACTCCAACGTCTTAAAAATGGTACAAGATACTTTACTAGATAGTTTTCGGGCGGGGCGGCGTAACTACACCATCTTTCAAGTTGGAAAAGCTACCCTACTACGGGTGAGTGATGTCATGACGTTGAAGAAATCAGACGTCTACAATCCTGATGGTTCGGTCAAAAATACAGCCTTTATTCACGATAAAAAGACAGGTAAGGCGAATACATTGTATCTAAAGCCTGTTCAACAAGACTTGTTACAGTATCATGATTGGCTGGTCCAAGAAAACATCAATTCGGATTGGTTATTTCCCTCGACAGCCCATCACGATCGCCATATCACTGAGAAACAGTTTTATAAGATCATGGCACGCGTTGGTGATCTATTAGGTATAAACTATCTAGGCACACATACGATGCGTAAAACAGGCGCCTATCGCGTTTATACGCAATCAAATTACAATATTGGTTTAGTCATGCACTTGTTAAACCATAGTAGTGAAGCCATGACCTTAGCTTATTTAGGACTGGATCAAGCCAGCACAGAAGCCATGCTAGACAATATCGACTTTGGCTAACTACTTAATCCTCTGTCCCTTGTTAAATTAGCTTTTATGATTTCATTAATGCTCTCTTTATATTTTTCTACATAGTTAAAAAGATCTTCAAAAATTTTTTTAATAGAATACTTCTTCATATTGTCTGTATTAGTTAAAAAAGTAATCTTATCACCTACTATGTCCCCAGTTTGAATATTATGTGCCAACGGATTCCGTACAACATAATGATATGGTATGTTTTTCTCTTCAGGGAAGTCATTAGGGGCAAAACTCTTACGTAATTTCTCTCGACCTGCTTTAGTATGTAACTTATCCTGTATACTTTTGTTAACAAATTTACATAAATTATCATCTTGAATTACAAATGAAGGAATAAAATTTTCAGCCAAAGAAATAACATAACTCTCCACCATGCTAAAAGCTGCTAATATCAAAGCCTTTTTTATAATAGGTTCTGTTGCTAAGTTATATTGTTCTTCTAGATGTCGTATACCTTCAGAGGTAGTTTTAATATCTACCAGTATGTCATGAGCCATATCTACAAAATCATCATAAGGATCATAAGATGATAGTTTCATTGCCTCAGGAAAATTGTCAGATTCTTCTTCATACATTGTTCCTGAAGGTACTCCAGTTTCACTAAACAGATCATAAGCTAATTTCCGTACTTCTTCTTCACTAGGAAGTGTTATAAATTTTTTATTATCAGAATATTCAAATAAACTTTGCAGCTCCTGAGGCAAAGACTGCACTTTACTCTTTATCGATGAATCATAAGGAACCGTCTTTGAATAGTTAAAATCGTCAAGATTGTCTAAAAAAGGTATATCAAATAAGTTCAAAACAAATTCTATATCCTCCATTGAATAATCACTATAATTAGGGAACTCAATGTAATTTTGATACTCAGCACCTTCACTTCCAGTCACTGTTTCAGCCGTTAACCCAAAATAGTCTACTAGCTCATCAATCAAATTTTCAAAAGAAAATTGTTCATTCTCATCAATATGATAATTATTGTATACTCTACTCATAATGGTTTGTTTCCCTTTCTACTACTATGCTTAAAATAAATACAATTCAATTATAACCCATATATCCTGCTTGAATTTAATGGTACCATTTGGTACCATTAAATGGGAGGTGATGCAAATGACCAGTCAAGTACACTTTAGAATGAACGATAAAGAAAAAAGAGATTTTGAAATAGTGCTTAGTCGTGTTGGCTTAACACCCGGAGAAGCGTTTCGCATATTTGCTAAAAAATCAATTGAAGCCGGTGGTATTCCTTTTGAAGTTACTCAACCAACTTCACGATTAGAGGGTGCTATTAAGAGCCAAGACTATATTGAATTTACCAGTCCTGAGGAAGGTTTAAATTGGTTAAATGAATGAATATATTTATAAGCCTACCTTTGAAAGACAATTTAAAAAACATTATAAGACTATTCTAAAGGGTGGTCGTTATAAGAAAGAAGATTTTGAAGTTATCTATCGTAAATTATTGCAAGATAAACCATTAGAGCCGTATTACAATGATCATCCATTGATTAATCGTAAACCAGAACGTAACCTGCATATCAAACCAGATTGGTTATTAATCTATAAATATGATGGTGAATTTGTTCGCTTTATTGATACTGGCTCACATGCTGATCTCTTTAAATAATTTATACTAGAGTATTTTATGATCAGAAAAATACTAAAATAGTGACAAAGACTACATAAGAATTAACAAAAGAACTGGAAGTATCAAAATAAAGCACGCAGTTATGACAAAATATCCGTCATAACTGCGTGCTTTATTTTGATTGATCGGGGTCAAGCGGACGTCTGCTTGGTCTGTCTGACAAGACCCTCAATGGCATTGACCACCGGTAGGTTCTGCATGAAATGCCCCGTCATGGCATGACCCGCCGGCAGTTTATGAGCGCTAAGATAGCTCATAAATTATCAATTTTGCGTGGCAAATTGATAACTTTTTAAGAGGGGTATTGGGGGGACAAAATGCAATTTTGATTTTCCTCGACAATGTGCAAGCTTGCCAATAGAACATGTGGCTAATTTTAGCTCATGATCTTAGATTTTTTATGTGTCTTGCTCTACAATGGAGTTAACAGCTAACCCAGATGTTCGACAAATAACCAGTAAAGTGTTCGACACTTTAGGAGGGACACAATGACTGAAAACAACCGCTTAGCAATTCGTTTAAACGATAAAGAGATGGCAAAAATTGAACAATCAGCTGCCACCTATGGTTTAACCAAAAGCCAATACCTCAAACAAGTTGCCCAAAAGTCATACTTAAGAAAACCTCTTTTTGACAACGCCACACAACAACTAATTGTGCGTGAGTTAGCTCATCAAGGGAACAACCTCAATCAGATTGCAAAATATATCAATGCTAATGCTGCGAATAACATTGATATGGATCGCCTAAATTATAATTTTGAACAGATAGCGAAAGGTTATGAAAAGCTATGGCAACAATTGCAAAAATAAGTGGCACTAATAGTGCCCATGCAGCAATTAGCTATGCCCAAGGAAAAGGGCGAGATAAACTAAAAAATCATACACTGGAATGGTTAGAAACCAACGGGATTGATACCAGTAACATCAATGGCCGAGCAGTTGTTAGTTCAGGAACAAATGGTATTATGCCGAACATGGCTAGTACCCAAATGAAAACAACTCGTTTAGCTTTTAACCAAGACAAACAGCGCAATCAAGCCTTACGTATTATTCAAAGTTTTGATCGTAGTGAATTAGATCCGACCAAGCCTGCTGACTGGCAAACAGCTAATGACATTGGTCAACGTTTAGCAGCAGAACTTTATCCCGACTATCAAGCAGCTATCTATACCCACTTAGATGGTGATAATCATGTTTTACACAATCACATTATCATTTCCAAAGTCAATTTAGAAACTGGGAAAAAGCTACGCCAACAACGAGGCGAGGCCGTTAAAACAGCCCGTGCCAAAAACGATGAAATTGCCCAAGAAATGGGCTGGCACATTTTAGAAGCGCCCAAAGAATCTGTTAATTATGCTGAACAAACATTTGAAGAAAAGACCGGCTTCTCATGGCGCAAAGCGATTAAAACACACATAGATGAAACCATGAATAACCCAGCCGTCACTAACTGGGAACAGTTTACAGCAGCCTTACAAGTACACCAAATTACCCCTAATTTACGTGGTAAAAATGTCACGTTTGTCATTAATACTAAGGATGGTGAACACCGTGTTCGTGGCAATAAACTTGGCACAGATTATGAAAAGGAGACCTTAATCAATGGCTTGGAGCGAAAACTTGAATTCAATGAACGACATGAACAAACAATTGAGCAATCAAATACAGAAATTAACCAAGGCACTGCAAACAGCCAACAACGACAACGCACTGTTAATAGCAGAGAATCAAAAATTACAGCATTCTCTCACCAAATTGAGCAATTTACAAACCAGTTACGAACAACAATTGACAGATTTAAACAACTCGGCAAACAACTACAAACAACAGCTAGACGAGTTACAGAATTCATTAAATCAAAAACACACCCACAATTAAATACTCCTACACAACTGCAAAATAAACAAACACTCCCAGCGGAATCGGCAACAAAACCTGATAAAAAGCCCACAAAAGAATTTAATTTAAATACTGATAAAAGCCCTGATGAACTAATCGCCATCTTTAAAAACTTTAATCAAAAAATTGACCAAGAGAATGCGCAAAAAGAGCATGAAAAAGAGCTTGCCAATAAACAAGCTCAAGCAGCTAAAAATCGCCAAAACAAGGAATTAATGGCCAAGCGTATAAGAGAAAGAGAAAAGGAACAACAACAAAACCATGGTATGGGAGGTCCAACTCGATGACAAAAATAACTGATACTGAGACCGACAAGCTACTAAATGAAATACTCATCGCTACACAAAAAGGTATACAAAGTGGAAAAATAAGTGTTTCTGACATGCCAGAAACAAAACACATGTTGCAATTAACAATATATGAATACTTAGCTGAACAACAAAAAACAACAAAAAACGAACTCATTAAGCAATACCAACAAACCGTTGCGCAAACTCTCGAAAATTTAACGAAAGAAAACACTAATGATTTTGACCAAATGAAACAACATAACCACCAATTACAAGCAGAAAATCAAAAAGTCGAACATCAGATTTTTAAAAAGCAACAACAACTAGAAACGATGCAAAAACAAGTTGAAAAAAACATTAAAGATGATCATGCCGCAGGCACGATTAAATTTATTGGTGAAATAATTTTAAGTCTAACGTCCTTATTCATATTAATTTTTATCGGAACCATGTTTTGGAAAAATGGTTTAGCAAGTATTTGGCATTGGATCAACATTAGTGGTTTAAGTTGGCTGTCAACATTTAAAGTAATTGGTGGCACCCTATTAAGTGCCTTGGTTATCGGCTTAGGCATTACATTAGGTCTATTTCCATACTTCATTGTTGATTGGTTAAAAAATAAACATGAAGAACGTCACAACCGATATAATCACTACTAAAAGAACCGTGAGTAGCTGCTCACGGTTCTAAAACAATTATTGCTTAATATATCAGACAAAATAATCTTTTATCAGTTAGCAAACTTAAAACAATAACCTATTTATTTACCAAACAAGCTTCGCCAAAATCCCTTTTTTTCAGGAACTTCTTCTTTATTTGCTGATTCTAGCAATAAAATTTTTTCTTGTTTTTCTTCTAACTGTAACTGTGTTTTTAATTGCAATTGTTGTGCCTGATCAACTAATTTTTGTGCTTGCTTTAACTGCTCATGCAATTCTTTAATTTGCTGATCTTTGACTGTTAACTGCTCACTTAACACTGTCCAATCCTGTTCATTTTCGTGTTCATTATGTTCAGAATGGTGTTCACTAGTCTGAACACCATTCAAAATATCAATTTGTTCATCTGTATAGGTACCGGTCAACTCAATAGCAGCATCTTTCGCCCGTTTATAGAGGGTTGTCCTCGATATACCCAATGAAGTTGCTAATTCTTTCACAGAAGCGAATGAGTGTTCAGTCATCTGTTCATTTGTCCAATCTTTTTGTTAATTTGTCCATTTATAAATGAACACTTAAATGTTTATAAAATTATCGCATTTATCCGTCAATAGATCCTTAACCAACTGTTGCATTTCTCATCACAAAAAATGAGTTACCAGTGTTTTTAAATAATTAAGTTGCTTATCACTAACATCATAACCCATATACTTCGCATTTCTTGCAATCATGTCATAGCCTAACAATTGCGTCAAAATTATTTTAGATGGTTTTTTAAGGTCAACTGGTAATAAGTAGCGACTATCCTTCTTAGTTGAAGTTATTGGAAAGACAATAGACATACCCGTCCGATTATAGTGATCGTTAGAAACCACGACAACTGGACGTTTAATGTTACCTGTTTGTAAATTATGACCACCTTCTTCACGACCAGCATGTGGTTCCGCGTCAATCCAATAAATCCCACCTTGCTTAATACGTAACGTTTTCTCGACCATAATTTACTCCATCATCTTGCATACCTATCTCTGCATTAAACGCCTTAATAGCTTCAGGATCATCATTCCAAATTTCAGGAAAATCCTCTTGCACCGGAATAAATTGAATCGTACCATCCGTTAACATTTTTGGTTCGTACTTAACATTCTCTGATACCCCAAATTCGGCAGGAATCGTAATAATCATTGAAGTGCCTTGCTTACGTGATTTAACAGCCATACGTCTAACCTCCTTTAATAACCACTATATGAATATGTATAATTATATTAAATAATCAAAAAGTTTACAATAATTGAACACTAAAAACCTAGCAACCTGTTAGCCATTAACAAGTTACTAGCTCTTACTTTTTCAAGCGCAATTTCCGCAAAAATTCCCAGATAGACACCACACCAACCGACAAAAAACCGACAATCTCAGACAACCACGTCTGCTCCCAAAGTTGTTTAACAAATTGTCCCAATTTATAACGAAACTTTCGCATGAAATACCACCAACCTTTAAAAAAATAAACCAGTACTTGATCAAACGAGACCCGTCCTTAAGCCCCACGCCCCCAGAATAACATACTCAGCTATCAGTTAATCGTTATGACCAGCTCGCAAAGCTCTCTCTCGACACTCCACCAACTTCCCCTAAATGGGGCAATTGGTGAAATTCATTATGTGCATCTCATAACGACTGACTTTCGTCACAGTAGATTATGTGCAAACTATCCCTTACAACCCATTTGCTTGTGTTTTGACGTTGTTTAATAACCAAGCATGCCCGATTACCCGACACATGCTTTAAAATGATCGCTCAATGCGTTTGAGCAACACGACTTTTGTTATTTGGTAACTGTTTAACCCGTTACACAAGACTAGGACTACTGACTTCGACTCATTACTGAATCAGTTTTTCCGCAGGCTTTATGTCTTCATTACGGCGCAACCCGTAACCGGACTCTAACTAGCTATTCCATGCCTGGACTAATTATGATCTCTTCTCCATTTCGCTCTTTATACTGTCCATGGAGCATACAGTAAGGGTCTTCACTTGCCGTCCTAGTTCCCGCCTAGGCTTCTTTTTAGCTGCGTGAGTGATACGCTGGTTGGATAACGGGCAACACTAATTCCCGGCAAAGAAAAAGACTTTGTGGCTCTCTCATCAAGATCCACAAAGTCCGTTGTAATCGTCTTTGTCGGGTTTCCCCGTATACTTTTTGTGTTCATATCGTGTTCATTTGAGTTTACACTGTGTCCAGATATGGTATACTTTAAAGTATAAATCTTGATGTGGTCTCGCACATCAAGTCACACCAAGTGGGCCGGCAAGCCCGACAAGGTATTACTAATAAAAAGCACTCTCCAAGAACGCCAATTCTTGGGGCTTTTTTTTGCATTCATATTTAATTTATGTTTTTAGTTTACCATAGCAATCCCCTTCATGAAACAATTAATTCATAATACGCATGTATTATAGTGAATTTGCTATACTTAAAAATAAAATGATATTTATTTTTGGATATTAATTATAGTAGATATGGTAAGGTATACGATATTAATTATAGTAGATATGGTAAGGTATACTTTGATTACTATACGTTTAGTGAAGATTATCCTGAATTATGCAATCTAGCTAAAAGTATCTAGTGATATTAATTCTTATTATGATGTGGCTATTATTTATGGAGAAATGAAAAACGACAACATAAATAGTGGTACCCGATATAATGATGTTTGTCGTCGTTTGGACGAGAAAATTGAAAATTTGTTCAAAAGCCTTAGTGATTACATAAGTGAGCATAGAAAATAACTTAAAAAAAGACGACACAAATTTAATTTAATAATCTTGATTACAGGCACAAACGTTTTTATTATCGACGTTTTTTTCTCTATTCCTTATATGTTATATGAACAGTAATAATTAAAATTGCATTGAAAGGAAGAAACTACATGGGTAAAGCTCATCCTGGTATTTGTTGCGTATGTGGTAAAAGCGGAAACCTGACGTTTGAACACATACCACCACAAAAAACAAATAATACCCACCAAATAAAGAAAATTATTGATCCTATTGCCTTTTTTGAGGACGAAAAAGAATTTAACGAAAAAATTAAAGAGGTTAAATTCAAACTTGGTAATCAAAAAGGTATGGGTGACTTTACTCTTTGCAGTCATTGTAATAATTACTTTGGTGGTCAGTATGCTAATGAATTTATTCCTTTTTATAATGAGTTGGCTGATTTCTTTAAAAGAAACTACTATGAAATTATCAATAGAAGTAATGCGGGCTATTTAGATATTAATATACAAGCAAACATAAACTTTTTTCGGTTTCAAAAACAAGTAGTTTCTATGTTAATGTCTACTTCTAAGGGAGTTTACAAGGATTATTTTAAAGATTATTTGTTAGACGCAAAAAATACTAATTTTCCTACAAAAAAATTTAAAATAATTATGAATGGTTATCTTGATTTTAATGTCTTTAGGATGAACGGACAAATGATAGGGGTTAACTTATCAGGTGGATCTGAAATTGTTGGTAGCGAAATTCAAGTTTTTCCGCTAGGTTTTACACTTATTGAGTTAAATGGATCTGAAAAAGAAAAAAATATTAATTCTGGTTTAGATATAACAAACTGGTTTGATGCAAAAGACTGTCAGCAAAAAAAAGAATTTTCCTTGCGAACCTATACCAAGTCTCAACCATTCCCGTATTATATTAGCGGAGTAATACCAACACCTTAACCAAAAGCGCCATAACTTATAAGATTACCTATACTAAATTAACCACCAAACATATTATTCGTTTCAATTATAATAAGTCTTAATTAAAACGTTTTAATTAAAGCGTTTACAATAAACAGATAATAGTATATAATTCTCTTGTTCAGAAAATAACAAATAAAAGTAGCATAAATTACGGGAATATAATAGTTTATTACGTACTTTTTATTTTATTAATTAAAGCGTTTTAATTTTTAAATGGAAATAATTTAAGTATTAAGTTCACAATAATGGGGGAAATATAATGGGAAAAACAATTACAGTTCTAGGATCGACTAATATTGATAAAGTTGTGCCTGTACCAAGATTTGCTAAAAGTGGGGAAACTTTACATACTAACAATCATTTGACCGAAGCAATGGGAGGAAAAGGTCTTAATCAAGGTGTTGCAGTTGCTCGTTCAGGTGTAAGTACCAACATGATTACTAAGGTTGGAATGGAATTTGATATTCAAAAAAATATGAACGTTGAAAATCTTGTAACCGACCATGTTATGCGTTCAGAAATGGAAGAGACTGGTCAAGCATATATCACTGTTTCTGAAGAAACTGGAGATAACACTATTTATATTTATGGTGGTGCCAATGCTGATATGACAGCAGAGGATGTTCGATTGCATGCTGATGCAATTATTGAATCTGATTTTGTGATTGCACAGCTTGAAACACCTATTGAGACGGTTGTAGAAGCTTTTAAAATTGCACACGAAAATGGCGTGAAAACTATATTGAATCCAGCACCAATGCCTGAAGTTGGTGGACTTCCAGAAGAATTGTTGCAATTAACAGATATTATTGCACCAAATGAACATGAAACATATTTGTTAACAAATGTGGAAATTGTTGATAAGGATTCAATGCGGCACAATGCAGTGTATTACTTTAAACGTGGAATTGATACAGTTATCATAACGCTTGGTTCAGAGGGATCATTCTTTATGCGAGATAATGGTGAAACAGCCATCGTTCCAGCCTTTAAAACGAAAGCAGTAGATACAACTGCAGCTGGTGATACATTTATTGGAGCGATGTCAACACGTCTAAATAAGGATTTGAGTAATTTAGAGGAGGCAATGACATATGGATCTGCTGCATCATCAGTTACGGTTTCTCGTGCAGGTGCACAACCAAGTATTCCGTTAGAAAATGAAGTTTTGGCTATCTTAGCAGCACATGACAAATAAAAAAGCGGGGAGTAAAAATGCGTAAAACTAATTTATTAAATACTAATCTATCATCTGCAATTTCAGAAATTGGTCATACACAATGGTTAACTATTGGGGATTCGGGGTTACCAATTGCGAATGATGGACGGAAAATTGATCTTTCAGTAGTACGTGGATTACCTACATTTATTTCAGTATTGGAAGCAACTTTATCTGAAATGAAAGTTCAAAAAGTATTTTTAGCTGAAGAAATCAAAACTGATAATCCAGATCAACAAGCAGCAATTTTGAAATTGCTAGATTCGGATGTAGAAGTGGTATATATTTCACATGATGAGTTAAAAAAGATGAGTCGTGATGAAAATAATATCGCAACAGTACGGACTGGTGAAACAACAGCATTTTCAAATATTGTTTTGGAATCAAATGTTGACTTCATTGGTGAAGCAATTAAATAGGAGATAGATAA